>JAKSCU010000389.1 GCA_022360435.1 Bacillota bacterium | reverse complement strand
TTTTTTTTTCTTTTGCCAACGCTTTACCATATCCACTGCGCACGCAACCCAGGTGTCATATGTCATGGTCCCGGAGGTTTTTGTGTTTCCATACAGGGGCAAATCCGGACAGATAATTTCATAATTATTGCGCCACAGAGGGGCGGCGATAAACGACAGCAGCCTGCCGTTTCCTCCCACACCATGCAATATAACAATTGTGGCTTGGGGATTTTTTTGTTGATAGTGATCTATATGAATTTCACAATCCCGCCAACTATAAAAATACTCCTCGGGTAGATTTTTCGGGTCCAGCCTGTTTTCTTCCGGCAAAAAAGGCTGGACCAATCTCCATTCCGCTTGGTCCTTATAAAAATCCATTTTGCGCGTCCTCCCGGCCAGGCCAATTATTTAAAGCAGGTTTTATCAAAAGCTTTGTTTTGGCCGCCGGTTCAATTCTATCATAAAATTTGCGGAAACCTAAACCAAAGTAAAGATTTAAGTGCGGCCTGTCCGTTTTGCGAAGGTTATCCCGGGTGACCAAACGCGGGCGAATGGAAATCAGGGTGAAGGAAAAGCGCCGGGCCGGCGGATGAAGCTGTGGGTTTATTGAGGTTTACCCCCTAATCAAAACTCTGGCGGGGGAACTGGTTGGGGAGACCGGCCAAGCATAATCACCACGTCCGGTCCGGGAGGCCGCCGCGCATTTCGCCGCCCCGGGGAGCGTAGGTCAAGTCCACCAAAATTACATCGATACCTATTTTCCTGATTTTATGCCAGGGAACCACCAACTCTTCTTCCCGGCCCAGGATGCCCATCAGCCTCCCGCCGCCGTGCCCCGGCAGTATGACGGCGTTGATTCGCCCTTCTTCCAAGTCGATGTCTATATCCTTGATGGGTCCGAGACGGCGCCCGTCGGTTATATTGATTACCTCGCGCATGCGTAAATCCGATATTTTAACCACAATAATTAAAGCACCCCCCACAATATGTGTATGAGGCGTGCCGGTAAATCTGAACAACTATTATGGTCATCCACAAACTTATCTGTAAATTTATTTTTTACTATGTAGGTTGTGGAAATTATGGGCGGGAACCACCGGCTCCTCACCCGGGAGAGCGCCGGCGGCAAGGGGCAGCATGCTTATAAGTAAAGGCAAAACCATTAATAATAACAGCGTTAAAACTCCGCGCATCCCGCCACCTCCTTCGGTGAGCCGTGAACATATCCGGGCCGTCGTAAAAATACCGCCGCTCCGGATTTCGCCGCCTCCTAAAGTATTAAATATGCTTGCGCATGTGGCTCAGAGCCGCTTTCTCCAACCGGGAAACCTGGGCTTGGGAAATACCGATTTCCTCGGCCACCTCCATCTGGGTTTTGCCCTCGAAAAATCGCAGGGTCAAGATCAGTTTTTCCCGGTCGCTGAGCTTGCGCAGGGCGTCCCTGATGGCGATGCCCTCCAGCCAGTTGGCGTCCAGATTCTTTTCATCGCCGATTTGGTCCATGACGAATATGGGATCGCCGCCGTCATGGTAAATGGGTTCAAAAAGCGAAATGGGTTCCTGGATGGCGTCCAGGGCGAAAACTATTTCTTCCCTGGGCATCTGGAGTTCGCTGGCAATTTCGTTCACCGACGGTTCCCGTGAATGCTTGTTCACCAGGCTGTCTCGCACCTGGAGCGCCTTGTAGGCCACGTCCCGCAGGGACCTGCTCACCCGGATAGGGTTGTTGTCCCGCAGATACCGCCTGATCTCGCCTATAATCATGGGCACCGCGTAAGTGGAAAACTTAACGTTTTGGGAAAGATCGAAATTATCGATGGCCTTCATCAGGCCGATGCAGCCCACCTGGAACAGGTCGTCCACATACTCGCCGCGGTTTGTGAAGCGCTGGATTACACTGAGCACCAGCCGCAAATTGCCTTTAATCAGCCGGTCCCGGGCGGTGGTGTCGCCTTTGTGCATAGCCTTGAACAATTCCTTCATCTTAGCGCCGGTTAGTACAGGAAGCTTGGCAGTGTTTACACCACAGATTTCCACCTTGTTGACCAGCATTCGCCCACACCTTTCCCGGTTTTGTGCCGCAGTTCAATTTCATTATTGCCCCGGGTATGTGGATTTATACATTTTTGCGGCGGCCGCCCCGCCGGCTATTCCATGCGGTTTATTTCCTTTTTCAACCGTTTGATAATCCTCTTTTCCAGCCGAGAAATATAGGACTGGGAGATGCCCAACATGTCGGCAACCTCCTTCTGGGTTTTTTCCCGGCCGCTGTTTAGCCCGAACCGCATTTCCATGATGGTGCGTTCCCGACCGTTCAGCTTCTGCAGAGCCAGATACAAGAGCTTGCGGTCCACCTCCTCTTCAATGTATTTGTAAATGACGTCGTTTTCCGTGCCCAGCACGTCGGACAGGAGCAACTCATTGCCGTCCCAGTCGATATTCAACGGCTCGTCGAACGACACCTCGGTCCTGGTTTTGTTGTTGCGGCGCAGGTACATCAATATCTCGTTTTCTATGCAGCGGGACGCGTATGTGGCCAGCTTGATCCTTTTGGCCGGATCAAATGTGTTGACGGCCTTGATCAGGCCGATGGTGCCGATGGATACCAGGTCTTCGATACCCACCCCGGTGTTTTCGAATTTGCGGGCGATGTAAACCACCAGCCGCAGATTCCTTTCAATGAGCACGCTGCGCACGGCGCTGTCTCCTGATTCCAGCCGGCCCATCAGGTAAGATTCTTCATCGGTGCTCAGGGGCGGCGGCAACGCCTCGCTGCTGCCCACATAGTACAGGCCGGCTTTAAAACCCCACCTCGACAGAAATTTAGCCAGTTTCAGGTGCAGGATGAGCTTTATTTTCCAGAATCGCCTCAAACGCTATCCCTCCCTCTGCGAACGCCTTTTTGTTGCGGTCATATTTAACCGCGGTTTAAGTTATTATGCGCATTTTTCACCCCGCCAGTCTGTTGTCCAGCAGAGTGGGGGGCACCAACGCGCTGCAAGGGATGTCGCCCCGCAGGCGGTCGCCGCACAGAGCCACCACCGCCGGACCGCCCTTTTGCGCCCGGCCGTTTTGGATCAGTTCCAACGCATCGGGCCTAAAACCCACCAGCCAAGCGTTTTCCCGTCCCACCGACCGGTAGGGAATCAAGCGAAAATGGCCGGTGGCTATGTCGGGACCGAGGTCGCCCAGGATGTCGGCGGCCCGCTCCGGCCCGTGTTTCTCCACCGCAAGACGCACCCGTTCCGGCAGCAAATGCTGCAGTGATTGGTATTCGGCAACAATCACCGGATCTCCGGTAACCGGGTCGGTGAGACTGTTACCGGTGTCCAGCATGGCCGGCAGGCTGGTCCGGCGGCCCCGAAAGCCGACCACCAACTGCACCTGCAACAATGGGAGCAGCAGCCTTTTCCTTATTTGGGCCGGCGCTATCCGACCCAGGAACCAGTATAAGGCCAGGGCCAGCAATATCCCGTACCACAGGTAAGCATCCACCGCCCGCATTACTCCGGCCACCGGCCCGCCGGAATAGTTGCCGTGCAAAAAATTGATGATCCCCTGCACCGTGCCCCCCAAGGCGAAGGTGACCAGATAAAAATAGCCCAGCAGCACCAGCGCCTTGACCGGCGGCCGGGGCCAAAAGACAGCGGCCACCATAATGACTGAAACCAAAAATTTGCCACCGGGGGTCAAAAGATATGCCACCGGCGGAAAAAACAAAGCCAGTGAATAAAGCGCACCCAGAGCCGCGCCGCCCAGAAGGCGGACCCGGCTATAGGAAACCCCTCCCAGTTTGGCGGTGACCCAAAGGATCATTAAATTCATCACCAGGCTGCCTACGAATACCTGGTCCACGTACACCACGTAGGTCGGCATGCTTCCCTCACCGGGCGGGGCGCGGCATCCCCCGTTACATTAATATGGCCCGCATCTTGAATTTATGAGAGCAGAGTTTTACGCAAATAAAAAG
>JAKSCU010000195.1 GCA_022360435.1 Bacillota bacterium | reverse complement strand
GCGCTTTGCGAATCTCCGCCGAGCTGACGGTGATGCTCCGCGGCAGCCCGGCGACTAGGTCGCGGCCGCGGATCTCCATCGTCTGCTCCTCGTCGTCGGCGGGGTAGGCCGAGCCGACCTCGACCTTGATCATCTCCGCCGTCTGATTGCCGATCGCCAGGCTGTAGGTGCGTTTGACGTACGAGGATATAGCCTCGTCCATCTCATCGCCGGCCACCCGGATTGAGCGCGAGGTGACGATGCCACCCAGCGAGATGACGGCCACCTCGGTGGTTCCGCCGCCGATGTCGACGACCATGTTGCCGCGCGGCTCCTCGATGGCCAGACCGGCGCCGACCGCCGCCGCCAGCGGCTCCTCCACCGGAAACACCTGCCGCGCGCCGGCCTGGGTCGCCGCGCCTTCCACGGCCCGCCGCTCGACCTCGGTGACCCCGGTCGGGACGGCGACGACGACCACCGGTCGCTGCCACAGGGCGCTGCGGGCGTGCGCGCGCCGGATGAAGCTGCGGAGCATGATCTGCGTGACCTCAAAGTCGGCGATCACCCCGTCCTTCATCGGCCGGACGGCGACGATGTTGCCGGGCGTGCGGCCGATCATCCGCTTGGCCTCATCGCCCACGGCCAGAACCGTACCACTGTCCCGATGCAGCGCCACGACCGACGGTTCCTGGAGGACGATACCCCGGCCCTTGACGTACACCAGGGTGTTGGCGGTGCCAAGATCAATACCCATATCGCGTGAAAACCATGAATGTATAAAGCCAAACACAGAATTAACTGGCCCCTTCCTCGCGCCATGCAGCTTCATTCTACCCCCGGCGAAAACCCGCCAATCCCGGCCTCCCGGAGGCTCAGGTACCCGTCTTCGCCGATGATTATGTGGTCGAGCACGTCGATGGCCATGACCTGGCCCGCCGCCACCAGCCGGCGGGTGCATTCGAGGTCGGCCTCACTAGGGGTGGGGTCGCCGCTCGGGTGGTTGTGCAACAGGATCACCGAGGACGCGCTTTGCCTGACCGCGGCCTTGAAAATCTCGCGTGGATGGACCAGCGCGGCGTCAAGGCCGCCGACCGAGATCAACTCGGCGGTGATTATTCGGTTTTTGGTGTCCAGCAGCACCACCCAGAAATACTCCCGGTCAAGGTGCCGCAGGCGTTGGGTGAAGATGTCCGCCACGTCCTGCGGCGAACGGACCGCCCCCCGGGGCAACCGTATCGCACTGGCCCGACGGCCCAGCTCCAAACCGGCCACGATCCGACAGGCCTTGGCCAGCCCGATGCCGCG
>JAKSCU010000320.1 GCA_022360435.1 Bacillota bacterium | reverse complement strand
CCGGAAAATTCAACCTCGCAAGTGAATATCCTGCCATTGAATGAAAAAACAAGGCGGCTGCTGTTACAGTAGTTGCCACAATTAAGGAATTCAAAATATAAAGCCCAAAATTTTCTGATTCAAAGACCTCTATATAATTGCCAAAAGTAAAAGTGCCTGGATTTGGAATAAGTTTCAGGTCAAATATTTCCGTAATGGGTTTAAATGAACTTATAAGCATTACATATATTGGAAAAATAATAATTACAGCAGCCAAAACAGCAATAACGTGTAGAAATACATGTTTTAACTTTTTAGTCGTCATCATCTTCCCTCCTCCCATCAATCAATTTCTGCTTTTGAAAATGCTTTAAGCTGTATAAGCGTTAATACCATTATTATTATAAATAGAATAAATGCAATGGCAGATGAATATCCCAGCTTGGATATTTCAAATGCCTGTCTGAAAATATAGAATACGGTCACATTGGTAGCCAGTGCAGGGCCTCCGTTCGTCATGACCTTAATTTGGTCAAAAGCCTGAAAAGAACCTATCGTTGTTACAATGACAACAAATAAGCTTGTCTCTTTTAGCAGTGGAAGGGTAATTGAAAAAAATTTCTGTAAGCTGTTGGCTCCGTCAATGTCAGCAGCTTCAAAGTACGATTGAGGAATATCCTTTAGAGCTGCCAAGAACAAAACCATATTATAGCCCAATACCAACCAAATTCCGACTACAGCAACCGAAGGCAGTGCCTGTGTTGTTGATGCCAAAAAGTTCTGACTCTCTATACCTGCGAATTTGAGTGCCGCATTAAGATACCCTCTCATGGGATCATACATAAATGTCCAGATTAATGCAGCAACAACAGTAGATATTGCATAGGGTATAAAATAAATAATACGATAAAATTGCTGCATTTTTCCTTTAATAGAGTGTACTAACAGAGCAAATAATAGAGCAAAACAAAAAATCGAAGGAACATAAATAAGAGCGTATTTTATGGTTATCCAAATGGACAGCCAGAAATGTTCATCACTGAACATTTTGATATAATTACTAACCCCTATGAATTTCATTTCCTTTAATCCGTTCCACTTATGCAAACTCACATAGAATGCATAAATAATCGGTGCAAATACAAATATTAACAGTCCTAACGCATCAGGCAGTATCATCGCATACGCGGTAAGCGTCTCTTCGGCCCGGTCGCGTCTTATATTTCTCTTTGTTACCATGAGTCCTCTCCTAACATGAACCAAATACACTTTCAATTCTATGAATTAAATAATATTTATT
>JAKSCU010000275.1 GCA_022360435.1 Bacillota bacterium | reverse complement strand
TTCATGACCCTTTGGCACGTTTCAGGACTCCACGTCACAATATAGGTGGCAACATCCTCTAAAAAATCCAAGTCGGAATCCGTCACCCGGCTTAAAACATCTATCAAGCTCTCAGCAAATCTATCAGCTTCCAGCTCCTTTTTTGTCCGAAAATCCTCATTCTCCCGATAAGCCGCCCATTGACCACTTTCCATCTCTTTTCTGTGCAGTACATAATGCCCCAGCTCATGAACTAAAACAAAGCACTTTTTTACCCACGGCAAATCCTTGTCAATAAATATCGCATTGTCTTTTAGAATAAATAAACTATCACATTTTGCAACATATCTCAAAGGCAAGTACACAATTGAAATATCCCGCTCAGCCGCAAAGCCGCACAAAAACTGATAAATACGTTCTGCCATCGCATCTTCAACCAAACACTGCCTGCCCATTACAATGGCCACCTCCTGGGAATTAGGTTTACTTCACCCCCAAAGGCAGGCTATAATGTTGGTGACTGCCCTTTGAGTGGTGTCGGGAGCATTACACCCTCAAGCCGCCAAGCAAAGCGGGTGTAATTGCTCCCACTCATAAAACAAAGTCCGCTATTAATCTCGTTTTTACTCCGTATCACCCCCCTGGATAACCTCACGTTTCCTAAAATCAACTTTGCCAAATTATCGCGGGAATCCGAAAGCCCACCGTTACTTTTTCCTGATTTTATGCTAAAATTTTTGATAAGATTTTACCGGCTTTGTTGCTCGGATCCAGTCAGCAATTCATTGATCAGAATATCGAAAAATTATTCCAGCCTGCGCTGTAACTTCCATGGGGGTTAACGGCGGTTAGATTCAATTAAGCTTACATGTTCAGGGGTAATACCAAGACGGACAGCCAATTGAACCTGTGTTATCCCTTTTGAGAGCTTTTTTAAATTAGTCAAATTAAACACCTTCAATGTAATTTAACTTTAAGTTAAGTTGCAACATAATAATATTCTTAACTCTAAGTTAAGTCAAGGGGATTATATTGTGTTCTCAAAAAAAATCTTCTCTTGTCGTTTAAGGCAGCTTAGAACCTCACGAAACATTAAACAAAAAGATCTCGGGCAAATTGCTGGGATCTCTGAGGCTGCCATAGCTCAACTAGAAAGCGGTAAGCGCGGCCCAAGCATTGATGTGGCCTGTATACTGGCCCGCTTTTTTGAAGTGTCCCTGGACTACCTAGTGGGCCTATCCGACAACCCCCGCCGACACTAAACCGAAAGGAGATCCACTATGGACAACGACAAATTTCAAGATTCAGTACTTCAGCACTTCCAGGTCATATGAAAACCCGTATCGGCAGCATGTAGCAAGGTCAACAGCTACTCAAGGCCGATGCTTAAAGGGTCAAAATACAAATCCACGTACTACTCTGGGTGAACGCAAGGCAAAATAATTTAGGGGGTTCACCGGCCTATGGTCTCAGTTCATGTACAGGCTTTCCAGCAACTCCCGTCTTTTCTTCTTAATTTCATCTCTTTCTTCTGACGGAAACCAATCCAGACCATTATACTTTTTCCCATGCGCTCCCGGGCCAGGACCAGCCCGGGAGGTCTTCTTTTTGCTGTTGTGCAGGTCACATTGACTGCTTGCCCTCACCGGGATATGGACATAGTTATCCCTTAGCGCGCTCAGAAGAAAACCAGGCAAATTCCTTATTTGTCCAGTGATGGTACCAATCATTTCAATTTTTTCTACGATACGCTCAGGAGGATATTCCTTCAGCAGCCTTGTGGCAAACCCATCCGGCAGGCTAGTGTTGCATTTACTTTTGGCCACCTCCTGGATCTTCTGAACGGTTCCAATGTCGTTGGTTTTAGGTTCCATAACAAGCTCCGGGCCCGAACTTGCAACCGCCTTCTTTTCTTGTTTGGAGTTTTTATCCTCTTGGTGATCAACAACAGCATTTATATACTTAAGATCATTACTATGTACGGTTTTTTCGTACGGCTCATCCTGGAAACCGCTATTTTCCTGGTTATTATCAGAGCCGTACGATTTTTCCGTACGGCTCTTCAGACTACTATTTTTTTTCTTTATGTTCCTTGATTTAGCTAATTCCTGGCCGTGTGAATTTCTATCCTCCCAGTTACGGCACTTTCGCAACTCACAAAACGTACTGTCAGCATATATGGGGATTTCGTACCAATAGTAAATGTTTTTCATGCTGCCGAATTTATTTTTCTTCTGAATTATATCTACCAAACCGTATTCATATAGCTTTTTTATTATATTTTGAGCCTTATCAGATTTACAACCGAATGCTTTAGCGATACCCTTTATGTTTTTGTGGTGACTTACATCGTCATATGGGAATCTATCTCTATCGCACCAAGTATAAATCATCTGCCAGGCCGCAAACACCTCCAAACCTAATACTTCCATCCAGTGATCGGCATGGTGGAATGCCAACTGAGGCAGAGATAGTTCCCGGCGTGGTTTATTGGGCCGGGAACGGAATTCGATTCTTTCATTCTTCATATCCTAAATAACCTCCCAGACAAGATGTTGGAGCCTTAATACAAAGAAAAACAACAAAGCTATCGGCCTTGCTGTTGCGTTTTCCGTTCTTTTTTTTGCTCACAAACACTTCACAAAATTTCCCAGATAAATTTTACCTTTCAGCCGCATACACCTTTTATAGAATACATTTTGATGATATAATGGCGTGAGAAATAGTGAAAAGTTGTATGCGGACTGTTCAGGAAATGCGCGGTATCAGAATCGCGCTAGGCCTTGTTGCTCAAGGGATGCCGGATTTTCAAGCTGTTCAAAAATCGGCTCGTCCACTTGAGGGGCGTATGGGAGACCGTGCGGGTTCGAGTCCCGCCTCCGACACCAAAACCGTGATTTTAAAGGACGTTGGATTTTATCCACGTCCTTTATTTTTTTAGGGGCGTGTTGCATATACACGGCACACTTGTACCATATTTACGAAAATTGCGTTATAATTTGAAAATCGTATAGGCAGTGATTTCCCCGAGGTTCCCCCGGGTATATAAATGAATTTTCATTAAAAAGAATTATATCAAAAACTTGACGAATTTTTGAAATCGATTATAATGATTATAAAATTATAATAAATATAAAAAGGTGGTTGGGATAATTCCGGTATGTTTGATATTGAAGCGTTTTTACTAAAACACCAAATACAGCCATATATAAACCGAGTAAAGATATTCGAATTCATTATGTACAATGACCATCCCTCGGTAGACGAAATATATAAGGGCGTAAGGAAGACCAACAGTAGATTATCAAAAATGACAGTCTACAATGTACTGGAAGTATTTATGAGAGCAAAGATAGTTCGTGAATTGAGGTTAAATGAAAAAGAAGCAAGATATGATATCAGAGTTGAAGATCATGGGCATTTTAAATGCAAAAAGTGCCATAAAGTTTTCGATTTTTACGTAGAAATGGATAGTATCAAGTACGAACTGCCGTTTGACTGTTTTGTGGAAAAGAAAGATCTTTTCTTTTATGGGATTTGTAACAAGTGTTTAGAAAGGCGCAAAAACAAGGCTCAAACAATTACGAAAATGCTTTGATACTTTAATACCTCACAGCCAAAGACACAAGACTACTTCCTGAATTTCTCGCCAAAAGTGCAATTACAAAACAATTATTTAAGTAAAGGAGAAAAATGATGCATGACAATAGCAAGTGTCCGGTAACCGGCGCAACAAACAAAGCTATTGCAGGCGGTGGTACTTCCAATAGGGACTGGTGGCCGAACCAACTGAACCTCAAGATACTTCATCAGAATCCTCTCAAAAGTAGTCCGATGGGCGAGGGATTTAACTATGCTGAAGAATTTAAGAAACTCGATCTGGAAGCCTTGAAGAAAGACCTTTATGCGCTGATGACAGTTTCACAGGACTGGTGGCCGGCTGATTACGGTCATTATGGGCCACTCTTTATCCGGATGGCCTGGCACAGCGCAGGCACATACCGCGCCGGTGACGGTCGCGGAGGCGCCGGGTCCGGCACCCAACGCTTTGCCCCGCTCAATAGTTGGCCTGACAATATAAACCTGGACAAGGCGCGCCGGTTGCTCTGGCCGATAAAGCAAAAATACGGCAGCAAAATCTCCTGGGCCGATCTCATGATACTCGCCGGCAACTGTGCCCTTGAGTCGATGGGATTCAAGACCTTCGGTGTTGGCGGCGGGCGCGAGGACGTCTGGGAACCCGAAGAGGACATTTATTGGGGCTCCGAGGCCGAGTGGCTTGGCGATAAACGCTATTCGGGCGACCGCGATCTCGAGAACCCGCTGGCCGCTGTTCAAATGGGTCTGATTTACGTGAACCCCGAAGGGCCAAACGGTAACCCGGACCCGGTGGCCTCCGGTCGTGACGTTCGTGAGACCTTCGCCCGTATGGCCATGAACGACGAAGAAACTGTCGCGCTGGTCGCCGGCGGGCACACCTTCGGCAAGTGCCATGGCGCCGGTGATGCCGCGCTGGTCGGACCCGAACCTGAGGCCGCCGGCATGGAGGAGCAGGGTCTTGGATGGAAAAGCAGCTTCGGCAGCGGCAAGGGTGGCGATACCATTGGAAGCGGCATCGAAGGTGCTTGGAAACCGAACCCGACTAAATGGGACATGGGCTATTTGAACGTATTGTTCAAGTACGAGTGGGAGCTGGTCAAGAGCCCGGCAGGCGCGCATCAGTGGCTGGCCAAGGACGTGGCCGAAGAGGACATGGTGGTTGACGCGCACGACCCGTTGAAAAAGCACCGGCCGATGATGACCACGGCGGACCTATCCCTTCGATACGATCCGATCTACGAGCCGATTGCCCGGCGTTACCAACAATACCCCGAGGAATTCGCGGACGCGTTCGCACGGGCGTGGTTCAAGTTGACGCACCGCGACATGGGTCCCCGCTCGCGCTATCTTGGCGCCGAGGTTCCGGCGGAGGAGTTGATTTGGCAAGATCCGGTGCCCGCAGTTGAGCATGAATTGATCGCCGCCCAGGACATTGCAGACCTCAAGGGCAAGATTATTGTCTCGGGTCTATCTGTATCCCAACTGGTTTCGACTGCATGGGCATCTGCGTCCACATTCCGCGGCTCCGACATGCGCGGTGGCGCGAACGGAGCGCGCATCCGTCTTGCGGCCACAGAAAGATTGGGAAGTCAACCGGCCAATTCAACTAAAAAATGTGCTGCAAACACTTGAAAAAATACAAGAAGAGTTTAACAATAACCAGTCGGGTGGGAAGAAGGTTTCACTTGCTGATTTAATTGTGCTGGGTGGATGCGCCGGTGTTGAGCAGGCTGCAAAGAACGCCGGTCACGACGTGTCGGTTCCTTTCACGCCGGGGCGCACGGATGCAACCCCGGAGCAAACCGACGTTTTTTCATTCGCGGTGCTTGAACCGGCCGCGGACGGTTTTCGCAACTACATTAAAACCAAATACGCCGTATCGGCGGAGGAACTGCTGGTTGACCGCGCGCAACTACTGACGCTCACAGCGCCTGAGATGGCGGTTCTGGTGGGCGGCATGCGCGTCTTGAACGCCAACTACGGACAGTCCCCGCAAGGTGTTTTTACCAATCGTCCGGAATTGCTCACCAACGACTTTTTTGTAAACCTACTTGACATGAGCACAGTCTGGACGGCAACAGCGGAAGATGAAGCAGTTTTCGAGGGTCGCGACCGTGCTACGGGAGAACTCAAGTGGACCGGCAGCCGTGTTGATCTTATCTTTGGCTCCAATTCCCAACTTAGAGCCATTGCCGAAGTTTATGCCGGCGACGACGCCCGGAATAAATTCGTCCATGACTTCGTGGCGGCCTGGAACAAAGTGATGAACGCGGATCGCTTTGACCTCGCCTGATGGTTGCTAAAATAATTAATAGTATATTAAACCTATGCACACGAGAAATTTAACGGGCAGAAAAATAAAAACCATTATCCTTTTTGAAGTGCTTACCGAGCCGGTTCCCGCCTTTGAACGGGGGCCGCTTTTTATTTGCCCTACGGCGCTCTGCAACCTTACTTACCTCTTAAGGCCGGCAATGGTTATTGTGCCAAGGCGGTAATATGAACATTATCGACCAGCAAAGTAGCAACAAACACATTCGTTACGGACACTTTGACAAAATACTCGCACAATCCGGTGCAGCTTGCACATTCACAAAAATTAAAGCCAAATGACTTAGAAAATCTAAAAGCGTCAAAGTCGCCGGGAGCCCCTTCAATTCTAAATATTTCATAGGTCCAGGTATTTAAAAGCATTGGATTGCTATTATCGCAAGCTCTAAACAACTCAAAATCCAATCGTCCTACCGCGCCTGTAAACAAGGCTAAAAAATTAATCACACTGGAGAACTGGATTCCGACCGTTGGCTTGGGGATACCCCTTGTATCAATAATAACACGACCCACAATAGTTGAGGGATCATTAACATTGGTGAAGGCTGCCCTGCCACCCTGCCCGCAGGATAATAAAGCTGTTTGGGGAAATTGATGTTGGGGCTCGGATTGGTCGCAGCCGATATTTTGATTGCATTTACAATGTATTTTAGCATCCCAGTCATTTTTGTCCGAATGGTGGACCTCCTTGATAAAATCAATCATAAAGCTTATTCCTCCTTCAGAAAACCGTAATTATTGAGCCAACGCTGTAATATGAACGTTATTAACGGATAAGGTTTCAATATTAATTAAATCGCCCACCGATACCTCCACAAAATAGCTGCAGCATCCGGAAGACTTTAAACATTCACAAAAAACGAAACTAAAAGAACTGCTTAACGTTATAACATTAAAATCTTCTATTTCAACCACTTCGTAAGTCCAAGTATTTACTAGCACCGGTTTATAATTATCACAGTCTCTAAACAGTCGAAAATTCAGCGCACCCCTTGCGTCGTCAAATGAAGCTATTAATGTGACTATGCTGGAAAACTCTATTTCAACGGTTGGATTTAGTATACCGGTGGTGTCAATTGTAACCTGACCTATTACGGCCGAAGAAATATCGGGAATCACAGGCTGATTATCCGTCCCCATAGCCGGAAAATCAACGCTGCCGCCTTTCCCGCAGGATAAAACAATTGGTGTGGACATAATAATAATTCCTCCTCATCAATCCATTATTGAGCTAGTGCCTGAACTTGAACATTATTGACGAATACGGTGGCATTAACCAAATTTTCTACCGAGGCTTCTATAAAATAGTCACAGCATCTGGGGCAAATCAAACGATCGCAGAAGATAAAATTAAAGGACGTGTCAAACCTTAACATAATGTTATTGTCACTTATTCGGTTTACTTCATATATCCATCTATTTAATAACAATGGAGACTGTTCTTCACAGGCTCTAAATAATTTGAAGGTTAATAGTGCTTGTGGATTTGCCGCCAGACCAGATAAATTAACAATACTGGAAAATTTGATCTTTGCCAATGGTTTACGCAGACCAGTGGCATCAACCGCAACGAATCCTATGTTGAGTGGAGGATCATTAGGTTTTTTAAACAGAGCACTCACACCCTGCCCGCAGAACAATAGTAAGGCGTTATGAGACGGCGGCTGTGGCTTATCATTACAGTTTCCTTTTTTTATAGCCATGGACATTGGATAACAACCCCCTTATTAAAAAAATAAAATTAAATTACATATTTTTGCCATATTATTCGCGGGCAATTAAAGCGTGCGGAGTGTTGCTAAATATATTAGTCGGGCCGAGATTTAACGGAAAGTATGATTAATTTGACGGCAGGTCAATAAAGCGGAACGGGGGTTGAGCATGCGCGGGCTGGTTAAAAAAAGGCGGCCGCCCGGCGGCGGCCACATAAATAAAATTATTGATATTGTTTAATTTTTTTAAGATCTAATATTCCGACTCAGCTATTGCATAGCCGCCGTTTCCCAGCAGGTGTCCAAAAACCGCTTCCAATACGCCGCCCCCAACAGAAAGGGCCTTATCGGAAATGCTGTAGCAGTATTCTCTTATCTTGCGCGGGTCGATATCGCCAATTTTGGTTCCCTTTTTCACCACTATGCCCGCCTGGATCATGCCCCGGCAAACTCCGTCCATCTCGGCCATAACAGGCACTCCGTCTACCCTGGCGACCGGGTATCCTTCTTTCACGACGTCGCCTATGTGGCATAGCGGTTCCACCTTGCCCCCGGTCGGGGCGCGGAGCAGCCTTTTAGCGGCGTAACCGTTTACAGCCTCTGGAATGCCGGTATCGGGCGCTGCGCTGCCCCGCCAAATCACTCGGCCCAAATCATGGCCGCGCTTTGTTTCGATTACAGCATGGCAGTCTTTGCCCGCCGTGAATCCGGGACCAAGGGCCAAAACCAGGGATGCGTTGTCGTTGGAAGTGTTGACGTTCCTTTTAGCCATTATGGCGTCAACCAGTATATCTGGTTTAACTTGGCTTATAATGCGGGCCTCAGGGTCAATTAACAAGGGAATTTGACCATGGGCAAGGACCGGGTCAATTCCTGCCGCGTTGTCCGCCAAAACCGCGGTAACTCCTTGCACGGTGAATGAATTGGCGTACACGGCCTGGGCGAAGGCAACGGTTCTTCTCACCACCAGGGGGCGGGCTATTTCCGTCATGACCACCGGGAGCCCGCTTTTGAACAAGCGCCAAGCCACGCCGGTGGCCAGGTCGCCCGCTCCCTTGATAACTACCATGGGCCGCCCGTCCGGTCTAGGCACCGGTATTCAACTCCTTTAATAACTTATTATCCAGTATGCTGACGGGCTCTATAAAAATTTCCAGGTCTCTCCCGCACACCATGCCTTCTGCGGCGGCACGGCCGGCATCAAGTGACAATTTTTGCATGCGTGGCCGGTCCACTGCTATTGCTTGCAGCGCGGCTTCCCGTACCATTGATTCGGCAGCCCCGCGGCCTATTGTGCCCAGACAACGCCGGTTTTCAAACACCGCCATTTTGGCGCCGGGCGGGCCGACGGCTTTTTCCGCTTCCACCAGCGTCACCATTGCCGTTTGCCCCGTTTCGCCCATTATTCTATGAATGTTTAAAGGCATTTTATCACCCTGTCATAAAGAACCGTCATTGCCGTTATTGCCGCCGCCCTTGCCGAAACTGCAATTGGGATAAGCGCAGGTGGCGCATGCCCGGCACAACCCCCCGTGCGCCAGGGCAACAATGTCTTTCCTGCCCAACCGCTGCCCGGTAAAGAGTCTTGGTAAAACCAAGTCCAGTATGGTGGTGCGGAAGTACATGCCGCAAGCCGGGACGCCCAGGATGGGAACAGCTCCAAGGTACGCCAATAGAAACATGGCGCCGGGCAGGGCGGGGGCGCCGTACTTTTCGACCACGGCGCCGGCCTGCCTGATACCGGCCGGGGTGACGTCGTCGGGGTCCACCGACATGCCTCCGGATACCAGCACCATTTCAGCCCCATCATTAACCTGGCCCTTGACAAGCATGGATATTATTTCGGCGTCGTCCGGGGCGTATTCCAACCGGAGCAATTCCGAGCCAAACTTTTCTATTTTTTCCGTCAGTACCGGGCCGAAAGTATCTTTGATCCGCCCTTTGTACACTTCTCCGCCCGTCACCACAAGGCCTACCCTGGTGGAACGAAATGGCAAAACCTTGATTATGCCCCCTGCCTGCAAACAAGTATTTTCAGCGGCAGCTACCACTTTTTCCTTGACCACAAGGGGTGTAACCTTGGTTCCGGCCAGCATTTCGCCGGCGTCAACCACTGTGTTGGTGGGCAGGGTGGCCATCACCACCTCGGGCAGGTCGTTTATTTCTTCCAGGGCCGCCACATTGACATGCAGCAGCCCGCGCCGTGCGGCGAAAAGATTTACCCGGCTTTCCCCGGGTTCGTTCCAAGTTACTCCTTCGCCGGCGGCCGCCTGCCCCAGGCGGGTGCCGGCTTCGTTTTCGTGCACGTCGTCCGGTTCCAATTCAATTACATAAATATTTTCTTTTCCCATGCGGCGCAGTTCCAAAATGTCTTCATCCCGGATGACATGCCCTTTGCGAAAAACGGCCCCCTTGAATTCACCCCTGACTATTTTGGTAATGTCGTGGCATAGTATTTTTCCCTTGGCGTCTTGGATATGCAAAATGTCAACTTTCATTCCAATACCTCCATGCCGGTAGGTAAAAAAGGAGTGGCGGAACGATTATAATATTAGCGTTGTTCTTGAAGCGCTTGAAATACTCTCTCTTCTTTTAGCGGTATTTCCTTGAAGCGTATGCCCAGGGCGTCGTATACGGCATTGGCGATGGCCGCCGCCGTGGGAACAAGGCTGGTTTCTCCAACACCCTTGGCGCCATAAGGGCCGGTGGGTTCAGCTGCCTCGACGATATGGGCTTCCATTTCCGGGATGTCCTCGGCCGTGGGCTGCATGTATTTGTGGAATCCGTTTTGTAGCTGTTTTCCAGCACGGTCATAGCATATTTCCTCGCTAACGGCATAACCGATACCTTGAGCCAGGCCGCCATGCAGTTGTCCTTCAACGATAACCGGATTAATGGCTTTGCCTACGTCATGCACGGCCACTATTTTTACCACCCGCACCTGGCCGGTTTCGACATCAACCTCCACTTCGGCGAAGTGGGCATGCCACGGAGGCGCGTTTTCGGGTATAATCCGGCCCACCCCGATAAACTGCTTATTGGCCAGGTGGGCCCGGTAAGCTGTTTCCTCCAGGGTTATTTTTTTGGGTTTTCCGTCTCTGCCGATTTGGCAAAGGCCGCTGCCGGCGCAGTCTTGGAGTTCTTTTTCCCGGTCCATGGCGTAAATTACACCGTCCACGATATCCAGATCTTTGACATCGGCGCCCAACAGGTCCGCGGCATATTCGAAAACCTGTTTTTTGGCGTCCTTTGCCGCCGCCACCACTGCGGTGCCGGAAGCATAACAGGTACGGCTGGCGTGGCTGCCTATGTCAAAGGGTGTGGATTCGGTATCGGAAATGATGACATACACTTGTTCCAGGTCGACGCCCATGATTTCAGCCGCGAACTGGCCAAGGGTGGTTTTGGTGCCCGTGCCCATGTCCGGCACACCCACCGCCAGGTGAATGGAACCGTCCTGCTGAACTGTGACATAAGCGTTTGAATAATCGCCGCAGAAAGGCCAGGCGTTGCTTACGTGGGTGCCGACGCCCATACCGATGCCTCGCTTCAATTTTTCGCCGTTGTTCAACCGGCCCCGGCGCTCCCAACCGATGCGCTCGGCGCCTTTTTGTATGCATTTCTCCAGCCCCGAGCTTTGGCAGGGATAAGGCAGGCACCATTTATCACCGGGCTTGATAATGTTTTTCAGGCGCAGTTCTTTGGGATCAATGCCCAGCTTTTCCGCCACTATGTCCACGGTGGAATCCAGGGCGAATATAGCTTGGGGGTTGCCGAAGCCACGCATGGCGCCGGCGGGGGTGGTATTGGTGTATACACTGTGCCCGTCGTAACAAAGGTGCGGCATGCGGTAAACAGAGAGGCCCATAGCTCCCAGCACGCCGGGTGTCTCGGTGCCAAAGCTGCAGTAAGCTCCGGTGTTTAAAACGCCTTTCATTTGCAGAGCATGAAAGGTGCCGTCTTTTTTAACCCCCAGCTTGATGGTCACGTAACCTGAATGGCGGGTATCCGAGGCGATGAAATCTTCTTTTCGATCGTAAACCATCTTGACGGGTTTTTTGGTTTTGAGCGCCAACTCCACGGCTATGGGCTCGGCTTTGGCGCTGAGACCGATACGCACTCCAAAGCCGCCTCCGATATAAGGCGGGTTGAGGACCCTTATTTTGCTGTGCGGAATACCAAAAATGTGCGAAAGGATTTGGCGGGTCGGATGCGGGGTCTGTGTGGTTGACCAAACAGTTACCTTGCCGTCGGCCGATACCTGGGCCACCGCCGCTTGTGTTTCCATCTGGGTCTGTTTTTGCACCGGGACTTTGTAAGTTTCTTCAACTACCAGTTCGGACTCGGAGAAACCCTGCTCAACATCACCCAGGGCCAGGTGCACTTTTTCACCGGGGATATTTTTGCCATCCGGGCAATCCTCATGAATTACCGGGGCTTCGGGTTTCATCGCCTCCAAGGGATCATATACCGACGGTAGCTGCTCGTATTGGACATCGATTAGTTTTAGGGCTTGCGCGGCCACCTTTTCGCTAACAGCGGCGACAGCGGCCACCTCGTCTCCTACGTAGCGCACCACCGAATCAAAAATATATTGGTCTAAAACGGGCTTCAACGGAGGAACCGTAAAAGTCATGGTGGCCGAGGTGTTGAATTTTAACCTGGAACTGTTTTTGTAACATACCACGGCTTTTACGCCCGGCAGTTGTTCGGCTTTTGCAGTGTCAATGCTTACTATTCGGCCATGGGGAATCGGGCTCCGCAAAACCTTGGCATACAACATTCCGGGCAGGTAAATGTCGGTGGTAAACACGCCTTTTCCGGTTACCTTCTCCAGGGCATCCAGCCTGCGTACGCTTTTACCAACAATGGCGCAATTACTCATGGTTTTCCCCCCTTACGTGTTACTTTTGTTCTTTTAGCAAATCCGCGGCGGCCTGCACCGCTTCCTCAATTTTTACGTAACCGGTGCAGCGACAGATATTGCCCGCAATAGCTTCTTTTATTTCACTGCGGGTCGGGCTAATCACCCGGTCGAGCAAAGCTTTGGAAGACATAATCATCCCCGGTGTGCAAAAGCCGCATTGGACGGCGCCCAGATCGGAGAATGTTTCCTGGAGGGGGTGCAAGTTGTCTTCACTACCTATGCCCTCGATGGTTTCCACTTTTTTTCCCGAAACTTTCATAGCCGGAATAATGCAGGAGTTGACGGCCCTGCCTTCCATGATCACCGTACAGGCCCCGCATTCTCCCTTACCGCAGCCTTTTTTGGTGCCGAGCAAGTGAAACTGTTCCCGCAAAACGTCCAGCAGTGTATCTGAAGGGTAAACAAGTATTTCCGCCGGTTCTCCGTTCAAGGTAAACTTCAGCACCTTTTTGTTCATCCGGTATCCTTCCTTTCATTACTAAGACTTTTGGGCGTTGGCAACAGCCATTTCAAGAGCCCGCCTCACCAACACTTCAAGAACATGGATGCGGTACTCCCGTGAGCCCCGTAGAGAGCTGCTGCGCGGATTTGCCTCTGCACACGAGGCCGCGGCCGCCTTTTGCAGGTTGGTGGAGTTGACTTCGGTTCCTGCCAGCAATTCCTCAGCTTTTTTAGCCCTGACAGGCCCGGGGCCTACCGGAGCCATAACAATCCTGGCCCACTCAAAAGTATTGTCAATAATGCTGACCACCGCGGCCACGTTAAGCATGGGCAGGGCCAATGCCTTACGCTGGGCCAGCCGTGCGAAGGCTGATCCTTGGTTACCGGTCAGGGCGGGGAAATGCAGTTGTGTTACAATTTCCCGCGTGCTGTCCACCTTTGATTTGCCCACCCCGGCGTAAAGTTCTTCCACCGGAGCCGACTTCAAGCCCTCGGGGCCGGCTATAACCGCTTGCGCTCCCAGCGCCACCAGGGCTACCGCGGCATCCGCCGCCGGTTGGGCGTTGACCACGTTTCCGGCCAGTGTGCCTGTATTTCTAATTTGCAGAGAACCCACGGCGCGACAAGCGTTGGCCAGCACCGCCGCCTTTTCCTTAATTAAGTCCGAGCCGGCAACTTCGCTGTGCGTTACCCCGCCGCCAATAATGATGGCGCCGCCATTTGTTTCAATTTTCTTTAATTCCTGAATATTGCTTACATCCACCAGGCAGTTTGCGCTGACTTCACCTGACTCCAGGTCAAGCGCCAGGTCGGTGCCTCCGGCTATTACCTTGGCTGTGCCGTTGCAACTGATTAACAAGATCAGGGCCTCATCGACGGTTGTCGGCAAGGTGTAATCCTGAAGCATTGCCAATACCTCCTTTGGATTTTTTTAATTAGCGTTTGCATAATTGACATTGCAACCCCTTCCTATAAAACAATTGCTCAGCAATATTTGTGCCAGGATTAAGTAAGGATAAGGAGCGTATTCCACTGTGGCGCGGGGTAATTCTAAGGGCGTGAGTGTTCCCGATGTGTTTGGGGATGGGGGTGTCCTGATGGGTGGCGGTTAAGGTGCTGAAATGCCCGGCGTTTTAAGCTTGGCAGGAAACAAGTAAACCGGTAGACCCAATTAAAAAGCGCGCCTATTGAGTTCCCGCCGCGCGCGCTTTTTAATGCTTATTTCCTTTGCTCTTGCCATATATATGACAAGGTATGCCATAAAGATGCTTTTCAACAGTAAAAAAAATGCCGAAAAAACGGCGGGCGCCGTTTTTTCGGCACCCGCCTGCGGCTACTTGCCCCGCTCGTTCATATAATACCTGAGTTTCCTGGGTGTGACATTTAACGCCCGGGCCGCCGCGGCCCGGTTTCCTCCGGCTCTGGCCAGCGCGCCGCTCACAATACTGCGAGCCACCTCGTTTTCCATGTTGTTCAGGCTACTGGTAAGGCCGTGCAAGTCAATATCCCCCTTGGCGGCCAGCCATTCCGTCAGGTGTTTTCCCCACCATTGGACCACGGTTTCAACGCTTTCATCGCTGTTTGGCGGCGCCAAACTCCGGCACCCGTTTTTCATCCGTTTGTAGCCCGTTATTTTATCCGGCAATGTGTTAACACCTATGTTGGTGCTGTCTCTGAGCGCCACTGCCCGGGCCACCACGTTTGATAATTCGCGCACATTGCCTGGCCAGGCGTAGTCAAGCAGCATTTCCCGGGCCGCCGGGGTAAAAGCAGTGGTTTTCCTTTCTTCGGCGGGCAGATATTTGTTCATAAAAAACTTGATCAGGGGCGTTATGTCTCCGGGGCGTTCCCTGAGAGGCGGCAGTGTCAGCGCTACCACGTCCAAGCGATAAAACAAGTCCTGGCGGAAAAAACCTTTCTCCACCGCTTTTTTAAGTTCGACATTTGTGGCGGCAATTACCCGCACATTAACGTTGACGGGCTTTTCACCGCCCACCCGCATTAATTCACCGGTTTCCAGCACCCTTAATAACTTCGCTTGGATGGAGGGCGACGCCTCTCCTATTTCATCCAGAAACAATGTGCCTTGGTCGGCTACCTCGAATATACCGCGCCGGGTGTAACCGGCGCCGGTGAAAGCGCCCTTTTCGTGACCGAATAGTTCGCTTTCCAGCAGCGTTTCGGTGAACGCGCTACAGTTTACGCCAATAAAAGGGTTTTTGGCCCGGTGACTGTTGGCGTGTATGAAGCGCGCCAAGATTTCCTTGCCCGTTCCTGTTTCGCCTTCAACAAGCGTCGTTATATTGCGGCTTGCTATTTTGTGCGCCACGGCCAGCACCTGGGTCAAGGGACTGTTGTTTGCCATAATCATCCCAAAATCAGCAGCCAGGCGATTTATTGCCGGCACTTTGTCTCTGTGTCCAAAGGCCACAGCCAGAGCGCGGTCGACGGTTGCCTCCAATTCATCCAGTTCGTTGAAGGGTTTGTCGATATAGTCGTACGCCCCCAGCTTGATGGCCTCCACGGCAGACTTAACGGTGCTGTAACCAGTCATAATAATTACTTCGCAGCGAGGATTTGTGGCTTTTATTTCCTTGAGCAGTTCGATTCCGTTAGCGTCGGGCAGCTTTAAGTCCACCAGGGCCAGGTCGAATGAGCTTGTCCGCAGCGCATTCCTGGCCGCATTGCCCGAGTTTGCCACGGTAACCGGATAATTCTTTTCATCCTGCAGGAAAAACACAAAAAAGTTGCCTACCTCGACATCGTCGTCTATGACCAAAATTTGTGGAAGCATGGTATCATCACCTTAATTGAAATCGGTATATTAAAAAGGAAGTACCAGTGTAAACGTGCTGCCAAGTCCCGGTGTGCTTTCAACTTCAATGGTTCCCCGGTGTGCTTTGGCTATACCCAGGCTTACGGACAGTCCCAAACCCGTGCCCCTGGAGCAGTCTTTGGTAGTAAAAAATGGGTTAAAAATTTGTTCCAGGTGACATGGTTTTATACCTTCGCCGGTATCGGCCACCATTACCCGCAGTCCCGGCCGGTTGTTATCCCGCCTGGTATGATAATCGGTGTCAATGGTAATTTTCTTTTCCGCCGCGTTTTCTAGGGCATCCCGAGCGTTAAGCAAAAAGTTTATTATTATCTGCTCCAGTTGCTGGATATTGCCCATTATTGGGGGGAGTTCTGATTTAAGGCATTTTTTAAGTTTAATTTCATTTTTTTCCAATTGATAGCGCACAAGGGCGAAACTGTTTTCCACCACGTCATTAAGGTGCAGTTCTTCAAAGCAATAACTGTCCCGGCGGGAGAAAGTTAAAAGATTTTGAATTATCAACTTGCTGCGTTGGCCGCAGGACTTGATATCTTGCAGCATGATAGAGTTTTTTTCGGTAGCCGGCGTTCGCCGTAAAAGCAGTTCGGTGTTGCCTATAATAGCCGTTAGCGGG
>JAKSCU010000255.1 GCA_022360435.1 Bacillota bacterium | reverse complement strand
CCAGGTATGTGCAGAACCGGGAACAAATACAAACTGCTCCTGAATGGAAAGTGAAACTGCTGGAAAAACTTATGGCTTCGCTGACGGAACGGGAAAAGGATGCTTACCAGCTGGTGCGCGGGCAGGGCTATTCTTTTGCCCAGGCTGCGCAGATAATGAAGTGTAAAAAGGGAGCCGCACAAAGTTATATCCGACGGGCCGAGAAAAAAATACAGCTTGCATTACGAAAGCAAGTAATAAGTGAAGGGGTAATTTGACCAGGGATAAAAGTGGGACACCCGGAGGTATCCCTAATGAAATTCTATAAAAATGGAATCATGATTTACTGCCAGATGGTAAAGACGGGGAAACCCGTAGCATCAATGGCCCTCCAGGAAAGATATGTTGAATCGGCAATTGCTTTGATTACTAAGGAATATGAGCTAAAAGCTTGCGTAGAAAGCTTAGCCGAAGGCTGGGTTACACTTTATATATATAAATATTCACATATTCCAGAAGTGATAAAGTCAATCCCACAGGCTCCGAAAACAGTCTTTGACCACTGGTTACTGGGTAAATTGTTTGGTTATGAAGAGGTTGCAATACAAGAATTCCTGGTAACTAAGAAGCTTTTGTGAATTCCGTGTTAGAACAGTTTGGGCAGGGCGGTAAAGTGTCAGTAGTGTCATCTAATGTTACTGTTTGTGGACACTTTGTACACTTATAAGTTCCTTTACCCGGCTTTTCACCCGTTGTCGGCATAATTTCACCCCCTTCCCTGGAAAAGTCGCCCACAATGACATATTCCATAGAAAGGGGGCTTTCCCTTTATCTAACTTTGTCGGAATATGACGGAATGTTTATCAAGGAAAATCCCTCTTTATGTTTAATGTTTAAAGCAAAGAGGGGAGGGTGTAAAATCTATGAGAGACAAACAGTATTATTCAACTGAAGACCTCAAGTATATTTCATTTGGGGTGCTTGCAGAAAAGATACTCATAAGCCAAGGCAAAATTAGTAAGCTTATAGAATTGCAAGAAGAGCTATTAAAAACGGATGACCGAAACCAGATAAGCAAAATTTTCGATCAGGTTGTTGAGCCTAGAAAGTAGGCTCTTTCTTTTTGACCGAACAGCGCAGCAAAGAGGGTGAGGTGGTGGGCCGAGCAGCAAAACACAACTGGCCGAAGCTTTATCGTGAGTTCAACCTGGGCCGGTACAAAAACATGAAGCAGTTTGCAGAGGCGACGGGCTTGAACTACGACCAGGTAAAAAAGGAGTTCAAAAAGCTCAAAGACCGAGCCCAGGACCTCGGAGAAGATAAAAAAGCGCCCCTGGAAAAGGGGCAAAAAGGGGTACAAAAAAGGGGCGAAAATTCACACCCGGGAGATAAGGGGCGAAACCCCCACCCTTGGGAGAAACTTAAAAAGCAGTTTCTTGATTGGCCTGAAGATAAGCTTCAGGCTTATTTAGTGCAGTTGGAATCGCGCCTGGCCGAACTGAAAGCCCTGGAAAAAGACATCGGTTTTGAGAACATGCCCCCAGAGGAGCAGAAAGAATACGGGCAACTGCGCCGGGAACGCCGGGCTATACTGAGCGACCCGGACCCGGAGGCAATGTGTCGCGCCCGCAAGCATGACGGCAGCCCGTGCAACAACCCGGTGGAGCGCGGGAAAAAGGTCTGCTGGAACCATGGGGGGGCGCCGGGGGCGGGTGGGCCGAACAATTTGGTTCACGGGTTGTATGCTAAGATCTTACCTGACTGTGACGAGTTTAAAGAGATAGTGAGCGACATTGAGCAGGCAGATCCCTTTGACATTGTTTGGCACGATATAGTTATGCTTCAGGCTCAAATATCTTGGTCACACAGGATTATGTTTGTTACAGCCAAGGATGAAATGATTAAGGAGCTTAGGAAGAAGAAGGTAGAACTAGGCCCGAACCCCGGATATAATCCGGAGCACCCTGGGAGCAAATCTTTAGAAGAAACCTACCGGGAAGAAGAGTGGGAGTTTCAATTTGCATGGGACCGGCAGGCGACCTTGTTAAATGCGCAGGCAAAAGCCATGCAGGCATTGGACAAATTAATAATCCGGTATGAAAGCCTAATCGAAAACAGCGAACACAAAGGCATGGTGGTGGAAGAGCACAGGTTAAAGCTGGATAAGCTACGGGCGGAAATTAGTAAGCTCAACGGTCCGGATGATGACGACACCCTTGACGGCCTGGCCCGGGCAATCAAAGAAAGCCGCGAACAGGCGGCGGGTGGTTCCTGATGGCTAGCTTCAAGTGGGGACTGTTTTCACCCAAAGGCCTGCAGTCCATCGACGAATCCACCGCCCGCCTTAACATCTGGGAAGGCGCCGTTCGGTCCAGTAAGACCATATGTAGCATTGTCCGGTGGCTGGAGTATATAAAGGACGGCCCGCCCGGTGACTATCTCATGACTGGCAAAACGGAGCGCACCTTAAAGCGCAATATCCTGGACCCGTTGGAACAGATCGTCGGCAATAAGCGTTTCAGGTATAATCGCGGCATGGGTGAGGCGTACCTTGCTGGCCGGCGTATTTATGTTGCCGGTGCCGCCGATGAGCGGGCGGAGGGCAAAATCCGGGGCATGACCTTGGCCGGTGCCTATGGTGATGAGCTGACGCTGTGGCCGGAAAGTTTTTTTAAAATGTTACTCTCTCGTCTTTCGGTGCCTGGCGCAAAGTTTTTCGGAACAACGAACCCCGACAGCCCTTACCATTGGCTGCAAGCTGAGTACCTAAAAAAAGAGGGCCTGGACCTTCGCAGTTGGCATTTTATGTTAGAGGATAACCCAAACCTTGACCCGGTTTATGTGGGCGCCCTGAAAAAAGAGTACGCCGGCCTGTGGTATAAACGGTTCATCCTGGGTCTTTGGGTGCTTGCAGAGGGCGCTATATATGACATGTGGGATGAAGACGTTCATCTGATTGAGTGTCCCGCCAAGCACCAGGAGTATGGCGTGGCCATCGACTATGCCACAGCCACCGTGATGACTTTTGGTTTATACGGCATCACTGGCAATAAGGTTTATTTGATAAGAGAGTATTACTACGATGCCAAAAAGAAAGGCCGGCAGAAAACAGATAGTGAGTTTGCAGGGGATTTCAAGGTGTTCCTTGGTGATATAGTGCCAAGGAACATTTATTTGGACCCGTCGGCGACTAGTTTTAAAGCCGAACTCCGAAAAGCCGGATACAACCAGGTGAAAGACGCCGACAATGATGTGCTCAACGGCATCCGGCTTGTGGCCACCTTCTTGAACACGGGGAGGTTTTTTGTTGACCGAAGCTGCCAAGAGACAGCCAAGGAGTTTGCGTCTTACGTTTGGGACCCGAAGGCACAAGAGAGAGGCGAAGATAAGCCCCTGAAGCAGAACGACCACGCTATGGACCGTAACCGCTATTTTATTTTTACCAGGTTTGGAAAACCGCAGGCCCGGGCCACAACAGCCCGCCGCGGCATGAGGTGATGACATGGGCACTACCACAAAAAAACGAGACCTGACGGTTTTCCCACGCCTGGCTTACCAGGATCCTACCAGCGCGCTGCAGTACCAGTACCTGGGCAACGAAGGATTGCAGATGGTCAACAAACTGGTCGAATGGTACCGGCATTATGACGGCAAGCACTGGGTGGACCAATACGGCAACGAGGTCAAGACAGAGGATATGAGAGCACAAAATAACCTGGATTATCTGCCGACCATGATCGCCGCCAACCTGACCGCCTGGTTCATCGACCGTCTGGCGGCGTTTATGTTTGAAAGGCCCATTGGCCTTGCCTGCCCGGCTGAGCAAATTGACGACTCAGCGGAAATGCTGAAGCCGGGTTATGAGCCGAGCAAAGAACAGCAGGCGGCGAACGCCAAGGCTGCAGCCCGGGAAAAGCTACTCTACCGTGTGATGAAGCAGAATCTCATGGCGGAAAAGCTGCTCAAGGCGGCCACTGACCACTTCATCGGCGGCGGAGTATGCGCCAAGCTCCACTATGATGCCGCCCGGGGATTGCGTATTATTTGGCGCCCGCGGCTGGAATATTGGCCTATTTATTCGGCTGATGATGTGGATGTGTTGGAGAAGATACACTTCACTGCATTTGTGGATGATGAGACTATTTGGAAGCAAACCTACTGGATGGAGAACGGCAGCTGCTGGATGGAAGAGGGGCTTTACGACACACAGCTAAAACTCAAAGAGCAGCTGGTGGCACCCGCCGATCTGGGGTTGACGTTTATCCCGGTTGAAATTTTCAGCCGTGGTGGACTGACCGGTGAAACAGAGGGCCGGTCCATGGTGGAGGTACTGTCCGGGCTTAATGATGAGATTGAGAGAAAAATATCCGATAATGCGGACTCACTGCGGTTCGGGATGTTCGCGATTAAGGTAATCCTTAACGCAACGCTTCCAACCGAAGATGAAATTAAATCTGGTACCGCGGAGCGCCCACAGATTGCACCCAATGCACTATGGCAGCTTAACGGTGACGGCGATTTGAATGCCGACGCAAAAACGCTGGAAAATGAATTTGCTTACCGGGAAGCTTTGAAAGAGCACCTAGAACAAATCATGGCCCTGATGCATCGGCTTGCCGACGTGCCCAATATCAGCCCGGACCAGGTGAAGGGCTTGGGGCAGCTCTCTGGATTTGCTATCGTGCTGTTATACGGGGCTATAATTTCAGCTACCAACCGGTATATGATCACTTGGCGGCCGCGCCTGCAACGCCTGTTCGGCAAAGCCATGTACATGCTCAACAAATACGATACTCGGCAACATTATGACAGCGGCCTTATGAATGATGCTGCTTTAAACGAGATAATTCCCGGTGACATTGACGAATTGGTTGAGGCTAAAACGTCTATGCCCCTGCCAGAAAACGAAGTAGAAATTGTGGACCGGGAAACCAAGAAGGTTGCCACGATGCTGGAGAGCCTCAAGGGTGCAATGGATACCATGGGTGTTGAATCCCCGGAGTCCAAGCTTGCTGAAGTCCTGGCGGAAAAATCAACTATTATGGAGGCCCTGGGCGGTGCGCCGGACGAACCGGACACCAGCGGTGATGACGGAGGCGACAGAGAATGAGTAAGTTTGAATCCGATCTCCGGCGCCTGCTGGATAAGCTGAACAAGGAGAGTGCTACACGGGAAAACAAGCTTGCCCGGGACCTGCTGAAAACCTACGAAGAGGCGAGAAAGGAGTTGTATATCAGGTTCCTTGAAGCCCAAGGCGGTAAGGACACTTTAAAGCTGCAGCACCTGGAGGGTACCATTAGGGCCATTGAGCGGCAAATAAAGCACTACACCAACCTTTCAGCCAAAGCCCGTCAGGATGCGATTGACGAGGCTTTTTTGCTGGGCCAGGATGGAGCCGCCCGGATGCTTGCCGCCGGTGGAGGCGGGATTTCCTACTCAAAAATAACCGCGACCGCCGGGGTTGGGGTGATTAACCGCGGTATGGTCGAGGCACTCATCGGGGACGTTCCGAAGCTGGCCGGCAGGGTGAGTGACCACATCCTGTTCCGGATTCGTGATGAGCTTACCCGGGGGGCGGTAATGGGGGAGAGTATCCCCAAGATAGCCAACCGCATCCTTGGTACCGGGCTGACTCAGGAGGGGCTGAAAAAACCTTTCCCCAGCATCCGGGCCCGGGCCAAAACTATTGCCCGAACGGAAATAATCAAGGCGTCTGACGCCGGGTATGAGGACTTGGCGACCAAAGCCCAAGAGGCAATTGGCGAGGAAATATACAATGCCTGGATTACGGCCGGGGATGACCGTGTTTCTACTGTGTGTCGGGCGCTGGCCGCCGGTGCTGACCCGCGCTTCAACAGCATCAAGGGATATCCGGGAGTCTATCATCAGGAAAGAGGGCCAAGGCCGGTAATTCACACTCACCCGAACTGCCGATGCCGCCGGATTCCGTTCCTGATAAGTTGGGCTGAATCTGGTGCGCTAAACCTGGAGGAGTTGAAGGGACGCGATCAAAGCTTTATAAGCTCTAAAAATGCCCACATTCCCGAAGAAAAGCTGACTAAATATGCACTTAATAAAGAGCACAAAGGAAGTGGACGAGATAAAGCAATAGCTTTTGAGCAGGCATTGGGTTATAATAAAGATAATTACCAAGATTTGATAGGAAATATAAGAAAAAACATAAGCCGTTACCCTGCTGAATTCAAAGGAAAGGGTAAATTTGGTGACAGGTATCAAGTAATTATGGACATAACCGGCCCGAATGGAAAGACTGCAAAGGTGCTTACGGGCTGGCTTGTTGAAGATAACGGTAAGGCAAGGTTGGTGACTGCTCATGTCGATAAGAGAAAATGAAATAGGAGAATTGGACGTGGTCCTGCTGGATGATGGCAGGGAAGGGACGGTGCTTGAAATTTTCAAGGAACCAGGAAATCCACCCGATTATCTTATCGAAATTGGCTCCAGAGGGGACATTGTAGAAGCACCGCACAGTAAAGTGAAAAAAGTGGTTTGGAAAATGCCTAAGAATTAGAACCGCCCGATAGATTGGGCGGTTTTCTATTGCCATTAATTCAGGGTTTATTAGGACCAAAACGCCCCAAGTCTTAAAACTGTGGCGGGCCGAACGTGAGGCGTAAAATCACGGAAACGGGGAACGGACCCTAAAACCGGAGGTAGATAATGTTTCGATGGATGATGGGGATGCCTTTTAGCAGTAGGTTTGAGCCTTTTCGGATGAGAGGCTGCTTCAAAGAAAACGAGGGTGGTACCGCCGGTACCGGTGGCGGAGACGAAAAAGGCGGTGATGGAAAAGAAAATAAAAGTAACGAGCAACCTTTTGCAACTTTCCCTGATGAATCCACCTTTATGGCCAGGATGAAGCGCGAGGGCAAGGCCCAGGTGGAAGCCATGGCCAAGGAGTTGGGTTTTGATAGCTCCGATGCCTTGAAGGTGGCCGCCAAGGCCCAAAAAGAGGCCGATGAAGCGGCTAAGACTGAACTGGAAAAGGAAAAAGCCCGGGCCGAAAAAGCCGAAAGCGACAAAAAGATGGCATTGGATGCGGCCAACACCCGGCTGGTCAACGCGGAGATCAAGGTTTTCGCGGTGCAGGCCGGGTTTATTGATCCGGCTGATGCTGTGGCTCTGATTGACCGTGCCGGCATCCAGGTGGATGAGCAGGGTGCCGTAACCGGGGCCAAGGAAGCTGTTGAGGCCCTGGCAAAGACAAAGCCGCACCTTGTGGGTACCGAAAAGCCCGGCGGCAGCCCCGGAGGAGCTGGCAACGTCGGCCGGCAGGACGGTGGGAAGAAGAACCCTTGGGAAGAAGGTCAGGAGTTGGCCAAAAAGCGCAATGAAGCAAAGAAAGCCACCAATCAAGGGTGGTAATTTTTTAAGGAGAGTGATAGCCGGTGAGAATCGGACTTAAAACTACAACCTATGGCAATAGGGTTGAATGGTTGGATTCAGAAAAAAAGCGGCATGTTACCAGCGGTGTTGTAATAGACAGCGCCAAAGTAAACAGTGAAGTAGTAGATGGCAAAACTGTCAAAATCGTACCCGATGGGATGCCACTGGGCAAGATTACGGCATCCGGCAAATATTGCCCTCTTAAGGCTACAAAGGTTTTAAGTGGTGGAGGTTCCGGGGTAGTGACCTGCGTTTTGGAAGAAACGAAAAATTTTCAAGTCGGCGATGCAATCACCATCGGGGGACACGCCGCAACTATAGACACAGTCAATTATGACACCGGGGCGATTACGTGGACGGGTGCGTTAACCATTGCGGACAGTGATGCAGTTATTTGCACGGATGGTTCGGGTGTCGCCGCCCTTATCCTTGCTGAGCGGGCCAATGTTACCGATGGGGATGGTATTTTCGGCGCTATTGACATGGCCAGGGTAAAAGAGGCGCGCCTGCCTGTTAAGCTGACTGCGGCCTCCAAGGCCGAACTAAAGATGATTACCTTTGCGTAATCAAGAAAGGACAGGTGATGAACCTTGAAAAATATCCTTGATCTCATCGACCAAAAGAAACTTCTGGCTTTCGTCAGGGCCCTGGAGCCTGATAACACCAACCTGTGGTCGGTCCTGTTTCCCTATCTGGGGACGGATGAGCTGAAGGCTGAATATCTCAAGGGCGCATATAATGCTCCGGTCGTTATGACCCCGACTGCGTTCGAAAGCGAAGCCGAGATGGGAAGCCGTGAAGGCCTGACCAAGGTCGAACTGGAACTCATCAAGTTTGCCCGGAAGATGCGCCTCAATGAAGAAGAAATCCGTAAAACTCTGCAGCCCCGGACAGGCACCGCAGATGGTGACGCTGCCGTTCGCCAGGTCTACAATGACGCAGAAACGCTGTATAATGCCGCCGATGTGACCCGTGAGAAGATGGCCATGGACGCTGCTTCGACCGGTAAGGTCATTTTGCGTGACATTGAGTGCGACTTCGGTGTACCTGCTGACCAAAAGGTAACACTGACCACCACTGCAAAATGGGACCAGACAGACACAAGAGACCCTCTAAAGAACGAGCTTGACTGGATCGATGTTCTGGTTGAAGCAAACCGCCGGCTTCCTGAAAGGGCTCTTACCACCCGCAAAGTTTTGAACTACCTACTGCAGGACGCTAAATACAGGGAAGCCTACTGGGGCAAACCTATCGGAGCCGTGGATCCTCCTGTACTGACCAATGAGCAATTCAATCAGGTTAGGACAGACCGAGGCCTGCCTCCTATCAAAACCTATGACCGTGTGGCCAGGGTGCAAAATGAGGACGGCACCTATACCACTATCCGCCTGCTGGCGCAGAACAAGTTTATACTGCTTCCTGGCGGTAAACTGGGTGATACTCTGCACGGGATACCTACCGAGGCACTTTATAACAACGAACTTACCGGTTCTGAAAAGCAAGGAGTTTATACCTACAACTACAGTGAACATGAACCGCCGTCCGTTTATACCAAAACGGTTATGTTCGCTTTCCCGACCTTCCCGGAAGCTGAACATGTTTTCCAGGCCGATGTATTCTAAATGGGAGGCCCTTACTTAAAGGGGCCTCTTAAATTTAATCTTTGGAGGTTAAAAATGCCACAGGTTATGATAACCGGTAACGTTTGGGATGTTAATGGCCCTATTAAAATCGGCACTGTTATTCGGGTTGATGACAAAGAAGCTGAAAGGCTGATTCAGTTGGAGAAAGCCGAGATGGCGCCCGAGAAAACTAAGCAGCCTAAACCAAAACCGGACAAGAAAAAGACTCAGGAGGATAAAAAAGATGGCGGACCTGCAGACCCTGGCAACCCGCCTGCTGATCCGGCTGCCGGGCAGAGCTAATACCGAGCTTGAGAGCTGGGTAACTGAAGCCGCCCTACAGCACGAATATGCTGCAGTGGCGGATGTGCCGGACAGGGCGGCCAATGCTATTCTTTCCTACGCCGAATACCTGGGCCTGAAAGCCAAAGCAGCGGAAACCGCCGAGAACGCCGCGCTGAACATAAAAGGGATTGGGGTGAACAAATCCGGGGCCAGCGGTAATTACAGCGCCCTGGTCAAAGATGCTTTGGCCCAGTACCGGCGCGAGGCAAGGAAAGCCGGCATTAGGTCGCTGATCGGGGGCGCGATAACTGGCAGCACGGTTACAAGGAGTGACGGCCGGTGACTCTTTTAAGCCAAAAGGACGTGGATGAAATCAAGGCTGCCATGGCCGAACTGGCCCCGTTCACCGAAGAAGCTATCACCTACCGGACATTTACCGGTATGACGCCGGGGGACCCCGTGCATGGCACCCCGGAAATACCCAATTACACCGATACCAGCGAAACGGCCATGACCAGGAACCTGACGGCGGAGGAAGTCCAAACGTCCGGCGGTGCCTATGTCATGGGTGACATGGAGTTTACCACCCGCCGGACAACAAAACCTGAATTTGAGGACCGCATTGTTTACGGTGGGCTCACCTGGAAGCCGAAAAAGATTGACAAAATGTATCTGGGTGAAGTCCTTTGGTGGGAAGTTAAGGCGGGCCGGGAATGAAAAAAATATTTGATATTCAATTCAAAGGCACAGAAGAACTAATTCATCTGGCTGAACAGCGGTCCAGGCTCCTGGCACAAAATGTTGAAACGGCTGTGGCTGATACTGTCCTGTTGGCGATATCTCTGATTGCTGGTGACGCTAATTTTCCGGTGGATACCGGCAGGCTACGGGCAAGCATCGCTGGCGACCTGGCTGATGCGGCAAATGTTGTCCTGAAGGGTGACCCCCAGGCCATCAAAGAGGGCAAAGCCGCGAGCGTAACCGACATAGACGGCCTTTGGGGCAGGATTGGCACTAATGTGGAATATGCACTGTATCAAGAATACGGAATCGGAGGCAGAGAAACTGGTAGAGCATCCAGGTCAGGGGCTACGCTTTATTCCGGTTTTAGGGGCAAGGGTTTTTTCCGGAAAAGCATACCGGTGCTTGACCGGCATTTCAAAAAAAAGATGCGGGAAGCTATCGACGCCACAAGGGAAGGGCGATTACTTCGGGAAGGGTAGCACTTCGCCTTTTTTCTTTTTGGCCTGGATTTTCTCGTACTCGTCCTTCAGTTCCGGGAAGCTTTCAAGAATCATGGAGTCAAGATCATGCACAATTGTTGTGGAGGTAATGCGCCCCATGTGGTCTATTTCCTCCAGCTTGCGGACGTGTTGTTTGGGTTTGTCCTTTTCAGTCATAATTAATCACCACCTTTCAATTGGTTGAATTCGATAACAAAGAGGAAAATCCTTCCGGGGTGATGCCATGGATCACATGATGACCAGCATAGCGAACTATATATCCACAAACTACGCGCTTTTTGGTCTAACCAGCGCCTCCGAATTAAAGCTCGTTGCCAGTCCCAAGTCCAAGCTTGAAAAAGGCGGCCGCTGGCTCACGATGTTGGCGTTGCGGACACTCCCGGACTATACCCGGGGGGCGCCGTTCAACAATCTGCTACGACCGGGGGTACGTGGTGAACGCTTCTTGACTCAGATTGAATATGAGTGCAAAATGCGGGCTGCCAACCCAGACCGAGACTTCTACTGGAACCCGGTTCGTAGGTTCCGGGACAAGGTTTATGAAGCGCTGGCCGGCCCCGGGCGCGGTGGCCTGGTTATCCCCCGGTATGACTGGACGGACATACAAAACCCGGTTGAAGCCGGGGAGATTTGGTTCAGGGTGGACCAAAATACGCCCCTGGAGGACCCGGTTGAGGACCCGGATGACAAAGCAAGCAAGAGTATCTTTCTCACATATAACGTCTGCTGGTGGCGACCGGTGGCGTAGGAGGGATGTCAATGACTGTATTCAAGTTAAAGTGCTCGTGCGGAAAGCACGAGTTTATTTTTGGCAAAGAGCCGCATAAGGCGGCCGAAGTTAAGTGTCCGGTGTGCGGTAAAGTAATAGCGTACGCACCTGGAGGGGCCAAGGCCCCAAAAGTAAAGGAGGTAAACAATTATGCCGGTACGTCAAAATAAAAATTCCAAGCTGTATGTCATCGGAGGGCCTCATGCATACGGGGAGATCCCGGGAGTGCAGGCATTTGGGTATGACCCACAGCGCCGTCTTGAGCGGCGCGGTATAAACACATTCTCCGGGGACGGCCCGGTGGCCATAACGGACAACTTTGAAGGGGTAACCGGCTCCTTCGATGTTGATGGCGTGGACGCAGAAAAAGCGGTCATGGCCTATGCTGCAAGAGTGGCAGTAACCAGCTTTGTATCCTATAACCCCAGTAGCAATATGCCGGTATATATCGTAGCCAAGAACTATGACGACGATGGCGTAACCCCCCTGGGTTGTGACTTTGTTGATACAGCCAAAATTGGTACCTTAAGGCGCGGGGTCATTACCGGCAATGCTCAGTTCCCATTCGAAGCACTGAAATACCAGGAAGTGTTTGACAAAGAAATTGTCATAGAGGAATTTGCTGGGGATGTGACCCCGGTTACAGCTTTGACTTTAAGCAACACAGCTGCAGCCCTCAAGGACAAAAGCGGCAACGACTATTACGCCCTGGCCGTGCTCACCCAGACCCAAAACAGCACTGTGGTAAAAAGGCTACTTAGGGCGGCAACTGCCGCGGCAGGGTATTTTTCCGAAACGTCCTCCGCCGTCACGCTCCATGCTGATGACGGCCTCGGTAGCAACGAAAAGGCGCTGGTGGTGTACGTGAAGGCTTAAACCCGGCGGGTCTAACGACCCGCCTTTTGTACATATTCCGGTTTTACATAATAGCGGGGAGGTTTTAGTATGGCTGAATTGACAGCCGAGATGGTTCAAAGGCGATATGAAACCGTGGCTTCCGGCACCTATGCTCCGGAGATACCGGGTCTACCTGATTTGGTATTTGTGAAGATGGGTCTGGCTCAGCGCGGACACTCGTCCCGGGCATACAGCGCCAAGCTGAAAGAGCTATACGCCGCCGGCGGGTATTTCTCTGAGGCTTTGCTGCCGACCATACTGGAGAAGGCTTGCCGGGAAAACGGGTTGGATGTAAGTGTGCTGAAAAAACAACGGGACATTATGAAGCGGCTTTACGATTCCATCCCGCCCGAACTGGCCCAGCCTTATGACCAACTGACGCCGGAGGAAGTGACTCTATTGTCACCGGAAGAACAAGCCGAGCGCCGCCGGGACATGGAGGAGCACGGCCGGCGCATCATGGAATGGGCGAACGGATTTTACACCGATGAGGACCGCGCGGTGATGGAGCAAACCAAGCAAATTGAAGCATTGGAACAACACCTAAAAGCGCAAACAGCAGAACACTATGCTCGTAAGCACCAGATGGAAACGGAAATCCTGCTCTGCGCCAGGAAAACAGAGGATACTGCCGCGCCATACTTCGCCGACATAGAGGATATACAGGGCCTGGAGGACAGGAATCGGCAGGGACTTGTTCAGTTGTATATCAAATGGAAACAGTTCAAGGAGGGCCTGCTACCGGACTTTTTTCGTCCCGATAGTACTCACTAATCAGGAGTGGATTGAGACCTGGCGGGCAAACGGCGAGGGGCACGTTTTTCTTGGTTCTCCTGCGGAATGGACAGCAGACCAGCGACGGCTGGTTTCGGTGACAAAGGAGTACGCCTCGGCGTTCTCTGCACTTTCAATGCGCGGACATGAGCCGCCCGGGGAACATATCCTGGGCAACTATCGGGGGTTCCGCAAGTGGTGGAACGCATACTCCAAAGACCCCAAGGCGGCCGAGGACCCATACCAAAAATATAACCACGGATTTAGGAAAAGGTAATCAACCTCTGAGGTGAACGTTATGTCTGATGCGGTACTCGGGGCGTCAATCCGGGCATTCGATGAATTTAGCCAGCAATTTCATAAGCTCCAGCAGGAACTAAGGAAAACCGACCAGGAGCAGCGGAAAACCGCGCAAGGGACAGAGAAGATGAATCGCTCTGTCTCTGATTTTTTTGAGATTCTTGGCGGGGTCGGTGCCCTGTATGCATTTCAGCAAGGTCTGCGAGCTGTAGCCGCTACCGGCAGAGAGTTTCAGTTGAGCATCCGCCAGGCGCAAGCTGTGACTGGCGACTTTACCAGTGCGTTGCGTGATTTTACCATGCAGGTTGATGGAGGTATTCACGGTCCCCTGCAAATGGCCGAGGCTTTCTATGAGCTGGGCAGCGCCGGGCTGAACGCGAACGACACAATCGCTTCTACCCCTGGTATACTTGATTTTGCGACAGCTGGCCTAATCAACCTGGAGCAATCGGCATATTCGGTCATTGCTACGGTACAGGCCTTTCGCCTGGAGTGGGATCAGACCACCGAAGTAACCGACGCCTTTACCGAGGCCATGAACTCCACGACATTGGCCGCAAAAGATTTTCAGTGGATCATGTCATCGGCCGGCGCCGTGGCAAAGATGGCCGGGCAGGACTTTCGTGAAGTGTTGGCCGCCGGCGCCGCCATGAAGGATGCCGGCGTGCAGGCGCAGGACGCTGGTACATCAATTAAAGCTGCTTTGCTTCAATTGATTAACCCCACCGATGAAGCCAAGGAGATTCTGACTGAGCTGGGTGTTGAGGTGTATAACGCTTCCGGCCAAATGAAGCAGTGGCACGAGATTGTGGCTGGGTTTGAGCAGGCCTTGGCTCCATACAACCAAGAATCGCGGAATATGATACTGGCCACTGTTCTTGGCTCTGACGGCATCCGGGCCATGGCCACATCGCTTAACACGGGCAGCGCCGCGCTGGCCGGTTATGTCGATGCAATGTCCAGCGCGGAGGGTGCAACCGGGCGCATGGCCGACATGATGGCCGATACGTTCGATGGGGCACTGAGGAAGACAAGTTCCAACTTAGAGCGCATGCAGATTCTCATATTTGAAGACGTGGAGCCGGCCCTTGTTGCGCTTTTGAGCGCAATAAATGACCTTATCGTGGGGTTCAACAGCCTGGATGACAGCACAAGGCAGACGATAGAGGTTATTGCCGGGAGCGCGGGGTTGGTTGTGGCTTTGGGCACTCTTTTTTCCGTGCTTCGTATGTTGGCCCCAATGTTAGGGGCTTTGGGCGTAGGTACCGCAGCTTTAACTGGTCCCATCGGCTTAGCTGTGGCGGCAGTGGGAGCCTTAACCACTGGCCTCATAACCATGAGGGGGGCTTCTGAAAATGCCCGGCTTGAAATCGAGAAGCAAAACGAAGCAACTGTTGCACTCGGTGATAAGTACGAAGAACTGACCAGCAAGCTAAACACCATGGAGCGAGGAACTGAAGAGCACAGGCGCACCAAGGAGCAGCTTACCGGGGCAATGATCGAGCTGGGAGAAATCTACCCCGGCATCATAGAGCAGTATAACGCCGAGGGAGAAGTCATTGCCGTTAACAATGAACTGCTCAGAGAAAAGATACGTCTTTCCAGGGAATCTGCGGTGGTTTCAGCAAGCGACGATTACTCAGCAGCCAAAAGAAGGTTGCTTGACAGTGAAAGTGAATTGAATGAACTTGACCGTCGCCTTGCGGGACTCAAAAGTGGGGAAATAGCTCCCACACGCCGGAGCTTGCAAGATTACCGCTCTACTGATGCCGCGGTAAGGCAAAGAGAAATAGATGAACTTGCCGCCAAACGAAATAAGCTGCAGGCTGACGTGAACAGGTCCAGGGCAGAGCTCAAGAAATATGAGGCGGAGTTGCAAGGTGTTGTTTCCAACGTATTTCAGGATAACTGGGCAAAAAGTTGGGATGTAGGTAGCTACACAGGCCCGCAAGGCGAAGATGATGGCGGCAAACCTTACACCCCGCCGGGTGATAAAGACGGCAAAAAAGGCAAAACCGCAGAACAGTTAGCACGGGAGGAATTTGAAGCATCCCGAAGGTATATCGAATACCGCAAAGCACTCAACCAAATGGCTTTGGAGGAGGAGCTGGCCGCCTGGGAGCGTGTCCAGTCCCGGTATAAGCAGGGCTCGGATGAGCGCATGGAGGCGGACATGGAAGTGTACCGGGCCAAGCAGGAAATTGCCCAGCGGGATAAGCGGCTCAAGGATGACGCATACAACCAGGCCATGGACCTTATGCGCCACGAAGTCAACATGGGTAGGATGAGCACCGAGGAGCGCATCCGCTACTTGGAGAAGTTGCGGGACGCACACGAGTGGTCCACCCGCCAAATGTGGGAAATAGAAGAGAGACTTTATCGGCTTAGGCGCGAGCAAGAGGAAGAGCTGTACCGTGTACGCCGGCAACAGCTTAGCGAATACATGGGCGAGCTTGAAGAGGAATACCAGGAAGAGATGGACGACCTGGATAACCGATTCAACAGGAAAATCAGGGCCATTCAAAACCAGATTGACGCCCTGGACGAAGAGGGGCAGGAGTCGGATAGGGAAGAGGCGGCCCGGCAGCATAACCAGCGCTTGCAGGAACTGGAGGAAAAGCGCCGGTACCATGAGCTGCGCACCGGTACAGAGCACCAAAAAGCAATCTCCGATGTGGAGGAACAAATTGCGGAAGAAAGGCGCCAGTTTGAACTTCAGCAGCAAGAATGGGAGCGAGAGGACCAAAAAGAGCACCTGGAAGAAAAGTTAGAGCAAATCCGCGAAAAAGGCGAACGGGAAAGAGACGAACTTGAGGAGCACTATCGCCGGGCCCGGGACATTGCAACCGACGGCATTATGGATATTGTCGCCGCGCTGGCCGCCACAGAGCCGGAGTGGATGGATACCGGTAAGCAACTCATCGACGCCCTGATTGATGGCATGAAAAGCGGCGATTTTTCCGATGTGGAGGACATCGTTGACCGGGTGCGTGATGAGGACGATGACCGGCGAAGAGAGCGGGAAAGGGAGCGCGAGAGAGACCCGGATATAGACAACGGCGACACCGATGATGAATCAAAGGAGCCAACAGCAACAATTTCCAGGTCACAGTACCAGAGCATCAGCGGCACGGCGGCCATGTGGTCACGAACACTGGCCAATATCTTGGATGAGAGCGTTTCCTTTGATTCCAGCACAGGCCGTGTCAAGATTGGTGGCAAGACTTTCACGCCGCTAAAAAGCGAGGACGGCAAAACCTATGTCGGTATACGCTCCGTGGCTGAGGCCCTTGGCCATGACGTGGAATTTGACAGCGCCACCAAAGCCATTCGCATCTATCACCAGGGTGGACCGGTGCCGGAAACCGGGCTTGCTTACCTGCAACAGGGTGAATATGTGCTCCCGGCTAACCTGGTGGACGCTATTCGCATGGGCGCCATGCCGCCGACCGGGGGTGTTGGTGCTGTGCAGGCCGGCGGCAACCAAACAATCATCAACATCAATGCGCCGTTGCTGTCCCCGGAGAAACTGGTGCTATCCGATGACATGGACATAAAAGGGGTGGGCATGGGTCTGCGGCGTGAAATAATGGCCGTGGCTACCGCGAAAGGGTGAGATTATGCCGCTGCATGTCGATGAAAACGGAATTCTGCAACCGCTGGAGCTTAAATGGCTGCGCGACAACCGGTTTGAGATAATCCCTGGCGCCCGCAGGTACACGGAGGAAATACCCGGCCGGGATGGGGCTATAAGGTTTGGCACCGACATGCGTGTTCGGGTGTTGACTGCGACGGTGGGCATGGAAGTATCTGAGGACGTGGAAAGCAATTGGCATAGGGCAAAGGTTTTTGACCAGATAGCTGCGCAGCTTAACCCACTTGATGGCGAGCAGGCATTGACCTTTGCGGACGAGCCGGAAAAGGTGTATGTGGTTGAACTTGCCGAAGCGGCCGACATCCCCCGGGAGCCAGGGTATATCGAATTTGACCTGGCTTTTGAAATGCTCAATTCCGACAAAACCGGTTCTGTGCTAAAGTCGCTGACCGGTTCCGGCACCGCCACCAATGCCGGAACTAAGGCCACCCCGTTCACCGTAACCATCCAAGGCCCGGCCACCGACCCCAGCGTCACGGTGGCCGGGTATGTTATGAGCTACGCCGGCACCATCGAAGTTGCCAGTGTGCTGGTCATTGATACCGAGAAGCTGACCGCCGTGCTGGATGGAGCCAACGCTCTGCCAGACTACAACGGTGTTTTCCCGAAGCTACAACCGGGGGATAATTCAGTGACAGCGGCGGTATCGGGTACTACAACGATTAACTGGTTGGATAGATGGATATAAATGGACACAGGAGGTATGGTAAATGGCTTTTGAATTACCAGTGCTGCCATTTCCCAAAATACCGGGCACAACTACACCATATATAGCCAGCCCGGACGCAAGCGGGAAACATACTGTGCCATCGTCACAGTATTTCAAAAACGCAAGCAACCTTTGGGTACCGGTGAGCGCCGCAGACCCGCTGCCGGCGTCAGATGCGGGGTTGCAGGCCAAGGTCGAAAACCTGGAAAGCAAATTAGATGGGATATTGGACGGGAGTACGCCGGCCAATGCCCAGCTAACCGGCAGTACAGTTGCTAAAACGGATGGCGTTGCGAGTTTGGGTGTGGGAGAAGCAGCTGTCGAAACAGTCATAAACGCAGCAAGCGTTGCGGCAGGTGAAAGTGTGTATGCTGTAATGCAAGCAAATGGCGCAATAGAAGTATGGGTGTTGTTGAATGCAGATCAACAACCGTGGACCCTATGGGCTACAACAATATGGGATACAAATTCTTTTTATACAGCCGCATTACACCCAATTCGGGAAGCGGTGGCGACTACTTATGCATCCCTGCATAACCCTGCCGTGAGTCTGTATATGCCACTGGCGCCGCATCCTTTCCGGGGATTAATCGAACCCGGGTCAGTGGCGGAAGCAAGGCAGTATAGTCTTGTTCCGGGGTCCACTGTCGGGTTGCGGGTTGAGAATGGCTCAGCGGTGACAGCCACAATTACGGTAAGAGTTATTAGAATTTGGAAGTAAATAGCCCCAAGCCATTATGTGGCTACCGTGCTAACGGGTGGCAAATTTCTGGCAAAATGTTAAATTGGAAGTGATTTACATTGAAGCTTTCCAAAGCATGGGCTTTGTATGAAATGGACAAAAAGTTACTGAATTACTCGGTTCACACATTAAAGGCATACAAACTCCAGCTAAAGCTACTTGCCAGGCATCTTAATGATCCTGATATAAATTCAGTCACCTACGATCAATTAAAAACATACCTAGCCCAACAGGAACACCTAAAGCCCTCAAGCATCGGCCACCGGATCAGGTTTATACAATCCTTCTTTCGATGGGCTATTGACGAGGGACACACAAGCAAAAACCCAGCGTCAAAATTGCGCGAACCAAAGCTCGGGACCAGGGTGCCCAAATTTTTAACAGAGGACGACATCGAAACCTTGCGTGAATCATGCGAGACGCCACGGGAACACGCCATCATTGAATTTCTCTATACCACCGGCTGCCGCATTGGCGAAGCGGTGGGGATAAACAAAAGCGACATTGACTGGCAGAACAAATCAGTCATTGTTCGCGGCAAAGGCGACAGGGAAAGAGAGGTCTATTTCAACACCAAATGCCGAATCTGGCTTAAAAAATACCTTGAATCGCGCAGGGATAATGACCCTGCTCTTTTTGTGACTGAACGGGCGCCGCGAAAAATATCCATCTCCCAAATGCGGGGGATCATCAAAAAAGTGGCGGACAGGGCGGGCATAAGGACCAGCGTATACCCCCACCGGCTACGCCACTCATATGCAACGCACCTTCTAAACAACGGTGCGCCGATGGAGGCTATCCAGCAACTACTTGGCCATCAAAAAAGTGAGACAACGCAAATATATGCCCAATTAAGCGGCGAGCGGCGTAGGCAGCTTTATCAGCGATATTTTTGATTCTTGATGAAAGGAGCGTGGTTTAATTGGCTAATCTAAAAACGATCGGGCCTATTATAAACGACCATCCATTGAATGATAATTTCAATGCGATTAATGACGAGGTTGCTTCCCTGGCTGGTACCGGGCGCACTACAGAAACTGTAAAGGGAAACGCTGATGCCATTGCTGCGCATTTGGCCGATTATGTGAATCCACACAAAGTTGCTGTTAAAAATATTTTGCATAACTGGGATTTCAGAAATCCCATAAACCAGAGAGGACAGTCAAGTTATTCAGCTAATGGATACACAATAGACCGTTGGAAATTAGCTACCACCTATGGTTCTAATGTTCTTACTGTCGAGGATGGTTTTATTAAACTGACTGCTGGAGCATCAACGTCAACAAGGTCTGGTTGCCTTATACAAATTTTAGAACAAGACTTCCTCCCTTATGTTGGTAAAACATTTACTTTATCATTTAATGTGTCAGCTTATACAGGCTCATGGGGTTCCCGTATACGATTTGCAGACGGAGGAACGTATTTAGGTCAAGCTGTTGCGGATATTTCAGAAACAGGAATAGTATCTGTGACTGGTACTATTCCTGCAACTTGCGACACTATACGAGTTGAATTACAGACGGTTGCTATTTCCGCGGGGGATTATCTAAGTTTGTTGGGCGCAAAATTTGAATTAGGTTCAAAATCAACCCTTTCCAACGACCCGCCTGTTGATTATGGGGAGCAGTTGGCATTGTGTCAGAGGTATTATGAAAAGACATTTCCATTAGCGATTGCACCCGCTCAAAATGTAGGTGATCGAGCGGGTGCAATCATTGTAAACATAGGGTCTATTAGCTACGGTTATATGTGTTGGGAGTATAAAGTAAGAAAGAGAGCAACCCCAACCATAACAACATATAATCCTTTTGCTGCTAATGCAAATGTCTTTGTTTGGAATGAGGGGGTAACAACGAGTGAATCTTTGACGAATTCAACCGTGTCAGAAACAAATTATATAGTTGAGATAAATCGGCCAACTATAAATTCATCGAGAGCACTTGCATTACTCCATGCAACCGCAGATGCTGAATTATAGGGAGGTGTCAACGTGAAAGAAAATATACATTACATTAAATTAGACGACCAAAATCGTATAGTTAAAGGTTTTTCAAATGCTTTTGAGCAACCTGAAATAACTGATATTTGTATAAATGAGCATGGCGGTAGGCATTTTGAACTAAACGGGCAAATTAACCCACCACTGTTTAACAACCAGGGTATTCCTTTGTACAAATGGGATGGGACACAGGTTATTGAACGTACACAGCAGGAAATACAGTCAGACATTGACGCTCTCCCCCCTGCTCCAAAAACGGAATTGGAAATACTACGTGAAACAGTTGACCAATTAGTGATTGATAGTCTTGGGGGTGTCTGATGTGTACGAAACGCTTTTGAGATTATGGAAAGCGGGAAAATTGTCAGAAGTAATGTTAGATAATGCGGTTGCGAAAGGCTGGATAACGGTAGAGCAGAAAGTGGAAATAATGTCGCAGTAGGTATTTTATGCGCAATAATAATTTATGAGGTGATACCACATGCCCTTGACAATGCCTGAATACATCACAGTTAAAACAGCCGCCGGCGCAACGGCGGCTTATTTATCTCCCGAGGCTGACGGGCTGAAAGACTGCTGGCTCAATAACAAATTAAACGGACGCTGCACTTTGGAGTTTTCCTTGCCTCTGCCCGGCCAGGCACAGCGCACAGAAAGTATGGAAGCATTAACTTTAAAAGGCGTTATACCTGCTATACCGGCATCAAACTCAAAGTGGCAATACTTAAGCCCTTTCTATAGAATTTACGCCCCGGACATCACCGGCAAGATGCGGGAGTTTGTTATCCAAGGCCCCGATAGTATTGAAAAAGAACGTACCGGCAAAAAACTTTGGGGCAAAATCACGGCGCATGAGTCGTGGATACTGCTGGGAAAGAAATTTGCCACCATCTCCAACGACCCGCAAACCCCGGACCCGCCTGCCCTGGCCGTCATAATTCTTTCCGGCGGCAGTGATCTTTCCGGGGGGCTGTATGCTCCTGGCAGCGCGGGTCACGCCCTGCATGCCTTGTTACAGGGAACCGGATGGACTGTGGATGTTGTTGATGTGCCGGGTATACACGATCTGGAAACCGAGAAAATTTCCGTCTTGGCCAACATTAACCAGATTCAAAAGACCTGGGGCGGCTACCTACTTTGGGACAGCGTAAATAAAACGGTGTCCCTGCGCAACGAGGAAACCTGGGCGCCTTATACCGGCTACCAGGTGCGTTATGCGAAAAACTTGAAGGGGATTACCCGGACTGAGGATTACGATGTCGTCACAAGGCTGTACCCCTTCGGTGCGGATGATCTGGATATTGGCTCTGTCAACGGTGGGAAGCTCTATATTGAAAATTACAGCTATACCGATGAAGTATTGGAGGAAATTTGGACGAACCAGGACATCCATGATCCGCAGGAGCTTTTGGACGAGGGCACCAAGTACCTGGAGAAGAAGTACCGGCCCCGGTACAACTACCGGATAGATCATATTGATCGGCGCATTCAGCCGGGTTTTCAGCATGAGGACTTCGACGCCGGCCACCTTGTTGATATTATCGACGAAGAGTTGATCCAGGAGTTTAGACTCAAGTATAACGAGGGGCACCGGTACAACACCGGACTCATGTACGTTGACTGGTTTAGAAACCAAACGCGGATTATCGGCTACAGGCACAATGTGTTTCAGCCCTGGAGAGGCGAAATAGAAATAGGCGATCCCGTAGAAGAGATAAGCGCAATGCTGGAGCAGAGCCGCCGCGACAGCAAATACCTGGATAAAATCAGGAACAGCAAGGAGCAGCTTACCGGGCACAAGCTGGTGGACGGGAGCCTGATTAAGAAAAAAATAGCAAGTGCAGCGGTGGATGCAACCAAAATGGACGCCAAGGTGGTTATTTTGGTGGGAGATGAGTGGACAGATAACGACCCCGGCGCCGGCTATGTATCCTGGAGCCAACACAAGCTTTACTACGCTGGCAAAGAATATAATATCGACACAGGCAGCACGAACCACAAGTACATTTATTGGGACGGAGTGTCTGGGAATTATTCTTTCCAGGGTATTGAGCCGGACCTACAAGATGGGCAGTTTTATATAGCGGTAAACAATGATGGCGCGCACGATCTTGTTTGGAATAGCCCCGCCGCCCGGAAGTTTATAGGCAGCCTGTTTATCGGTGATGCGGTTATCCTGACGGCACACATTGCTGATTTGGCCGTTACGGATGCGAAGATAGATAGTTTGTCAGCAAACAAGATTATTGCGGCATCGTTGTCAGCGATAACGGCCAGCTTGGGTAAGGTCACCAGTGGGGAGATTTATTCTGCCAAGTTCCAATCAGGGGCCGAAGGGGCTACTGATTACGTCCAGATAGACGCCGGCGATTCGCCGGTACGGGTGGTGGAGAACAACAGGACGGCGCTGGAGCTTTGGACGAGTTCGCGGCAGGGGCTGCAAGGGTCGGGGGGGTCAGTTTTATTCCGGGATGTCACAGCGGATGATAAGAGGGGTTTTGTGGGTGCATATAAAGGTACTATAGGCGGTGATTACGACGGGATAGTCATTAGTGCAGAGGATGGGGCCTTGGCTGAAAAGGATATTGTGTTGCTGGGCAATGTCGTAAGAATCGCTGCCGAGGCAGGGGTCCTTATTCAACCTGCTGTTGCAAGCGCGGCTGATGTAGTTATAGACGGGAATGTTGAGATTATCGGGGGCAGGGATTTACACGTGGGTGGGGACCTGTCTTGTGATGGAACAAAACCAGCTATCCACCGGACTAAAAACTACGGCAGAAGGGCTATGTATGCCCGTGAATCACCTAATCTAAAGTTCATAGAAGAAACAGTCTCCCGTTTGGTTGCCGGAGAATGCAGAGTTCAAATCGATCCGGTATTTTTGGAAACAGTGGAACCGCATACAGAAAAAACCCCGTGGGCTGTTTTCTGTACGCCATATGCCGATATCGGCCTGTATGTTGCAGAAATAGGGGAAAGCCACATAATTATTCGCGAAAGGTGCGGCGGGACAAGCGATAGTTATTTTTCGTGGTCTATGTCCGCTTATCGGGCAGGGTATGCCAATGTCAGAATGGAAGAATATGTTACGGATAAAGGAAAAAGCATAAAGAAGTTGCTAAGAAAAAATGGAGCAGGGTCTATTGACCCTGCTCGTACGACTGAGGAATCTTTATTATCATCTGACCCGACTCTTGATTCCAAGTGACCGTTGCTCCAAGGGGTTCAGCCACCCACCGGGCCGGAAGCATTGTCCTGCCGCCGGTATCAATCTGCTTAACGTATGGAGTGGCGTCCATTTCGGTAGGTTCACCGTTGACTAGTTGGATGTTACTGTCTATGGTCAGAGTTATAACTGTTTCTTCGTTGGTGATGGTGACAGTATCGCTTGTGCCGTCCCATTCGATTCCATCCTCCGGTACACCCAAAGCATAGGCGAGGTAGCGTACCGGGATAAATGTGCGTTCGCCCACGACTTCTGGGGCAACGTCCATCTCTATCAGTTCTTGCTTGTCGGTAGAATTGTTATTCACTGTGACAGTGGTGCTGTCAAGTGAGAATATGGCACTTAGCGTTGCCTCTATGATCGGCATTGGAATAGGTTTTACCGGGTCACTTCTGCCCCTGCTGGTATCGTACTGGATATCAAAGCAGCTTGGCAGGCCAAGGAGAATTTCGTCTACGGCTTGGGTCTTGTAGTTACCGTAAACATAAGCCGGGATGGTAGTCAGTCCGGATGTTTTCATGGTCATTTCTGTATTGAACGGTTTCTGGCGGTAAACATTGGCTATGTTGCCGAGGATATAGCGAACAATTTTGTCCTTAGCTGAATCTATACTACGGGGCTCGGTAGTAAATGAACCTATCTGTGGGGCGGTTATGCTATCTTTATAGGTGTAGGTGACAACTGATCCAGTGCTGGAGATGCTGTTTAAATCAACCCATATTGAGTAGACTTCATGGTCGCTATATACGTTAAGGGCGCTGAATTGGTCAACCTTGTCGTAAAGGTACTGTGTGCGCTCCCGGATGGTTGATGCAAACGCCGGACCCGCGCAAGTAAACACAAACACCAAAACCAGCGCCAGCGCGAGTTTCTTTCTCCATAGTTTCACATTACAAAACCTCCTTTGGGGTTTATTTTTTTTACCCACCCAGGATAGCCAGCGCGCGGCGAAAGGCGCTCACCTCCGGCGCCCTCCTGGTTGGGTTTAGTTTTGCCCGGAGGTAGATTAAATTTGGGAGGAATAAGCAATGAGCAAGCAAGAAGCGCAAATCAAAACCGAAAATTGGAACGGACACGAGATAAGGTTTATTGAAAAATATCCTGGTGAATGGTGGGCTGTATTGGCTGACATAGCCAAAGCATTGGGCCTTACCGCAAAAAGAGTAAATGAACGATTACTAGATGGGGTCGTTTCAAAGTACCCCATCGTGGACGCGCTTGGGAGAACACAGGAAATGCTTATCGTAAACGAATATGGCATCTATGAAACTGTGTTTGAGAGCCGCAAGAAAGAAGCCAAAGAGTTCAAACGCTGGGTTTATGAGCTACTTAAAGTTTTGCGTCAAGCCACCGGCTTAGAAGGTTTCCAGGTGTTCCGCATGTTGGATAAAAAGCACCAACAGGAGGCCATGAACCGCCTAAAAGAAGGCTTGATAAGCCCAGTCAGGGTTGACTACATCAAGGCGAACAGCATTGCGAACAAGGCGGTTTCCTCATTGAATGGGCATCCCAAGATGGTCAAGAAAAACGATATGTCTCCGGACATGCTTATTCAGCGACAACAAATATTGGATGACACGGTGAATCTTATGACTGCAAGTGAGAGCTTTGGTCTCGGGTTATCCGTTAGCAAGACTGTCTACGATAAGTATCTGTAGCACATAGGCATCCCTCCTTTTTCTGAATTTTACCATAGAAGGCGGTCAAATACCATGTCACAGGTTGACATGTTTTTTAGGAAATCGGTCCTATTTTTACGTGAACGGGGGTGAGAAAGGATGGTGCTAGAAAAACGGGTAGCTCAGTTGGAAAAGGAAGTGGCCGAGCTGAAGGAGCGAGCTTCAGCCCAGCCGGAACTATTGGTTCAAAGTGGTGAAAAGCTGGTTTCAGTAATCATCAGGACAGACAAGAGAGTATTTGAGATTGAGGAGGATAATTGTATTATGCAAAGTACTGTGCAAAAAGTAGGGGCTGACTATAAGGTCAGCCCCGAGGCTGAAAAACAGATTAAGACGTTTCTTGTCAATGAAAAAGGAGAAGATCGCGGCATTGCGGAGACACTTGCTATGATGCTAAAGGCAGTTGTTGCTCTTCAAGGTGAAGTTAAGCAAATAAAGAAAAATCTATCCCCTGCTGAATGAGTGAGATCGAACATCCCTTGCTATTTGTCTTTTTAAGCTATCAGTTATTTCCTCGTCACTGGGTAGTCGAGAAATGTAAGCGGCCAATACTTTGATAGTTGCATCGAATAGTTCATCTGGTTTTGTGTCGTCGGTTATTTTGATGCCAAGTGCTTTGATTATTGCTTGTAAATCATCATAGCAATCCTTATAATCCACAATTAGACACCTCCCTTCTTCGATTTTTCGCTACGGTAAAGCGGTTATTCGACGCAGGGGAGGTGTTCCCTTTGAAAAATAATGTCGAAACATAGCACACGCCACAAGGCGTCTTTTTTATGCCCGGGCGAGGGGGTGGCGTCGGGGGCCCGGGTAATTTCATTTCATTGCGCGGAGGTGGGGTGATTGGACTGCGAAAAAGAACTCATTGATATACTGGAGGAGGTAGCGACGCTGAAAGCCGATGTTGCAAACCTAAACGGCTGGCAGAAGAATCAAAACGGGGCATTGTTACGTGTTGACTCAAAGATTGAAAACATTTACAAAATCATGATCGGGACCGCTGGCACAGCGGCTCTATCTTTTTTGGGTACTATTGTCACCTTGCTGGTGATTCTAAGTACCCGGGGAGGGAACTAAATGATTTAAGCAAAAAT
>JAKSCU010000205.1 GCA_022360435.1 Bacillota bacterium | reverse complement strand
AGTAGAAATTGTACTTGAATCTAATAACACTTATGATAATCCGTATACTGAAATTGAAGTATGGGTTGATTTAAAGGGACCCGGATTTGATAAGCGTGTCTATGGCTTCTGGGATGGCGGCAGTGTTTTCAAGGTTAGAATAACCGCCGCATCACCGGGAACCTGGAGCTGTATAAGCGGGTCAAATCAGTTTGACAGCGGACTTAATGGTAAGTATAGCAGGTTTTCGGCAGTTGAATGGACACGGGAAGAGCTTGAAGAAAACAGGTTAAGGCATGGCTTTATAAGGGCAACTCCCAATGGGCATGCATTTATGCATGCTGACGGTACTCCTTTTTACTTGCTGGCAGATACGTGGTGGTCGGCCCCCACCTTCAGACTGAAATGGCATGATGACGATATTGAAAGGCCTGTTGGCCCTGAAATGGGCTTCAAGGATATGGTAAGGTACAGGAAGAAGCAGGGATATAACGGTATAGCTATGATAGCCGCTCACCCCACCTGGGCGAATGACAGGTATCCTTCTACCCTTCAAATGGATGATGAATATAAAACTACTATAAGAGCTGCATGGCAGGAGGATGGACATGGTTCTTCCGAGGACTCGGGTGTAGTGATGCCTGCAAAGGATATGTATAATGAAGGAGGAAGGCCTTTTGCTTTCCCGGGAAACGTCAAAGGATATGAAGATGTTGTTCCGGATTTTAATAGAATAAATCCTCAATATTTTATGTATATGGATAGGAAAGTAGATTATCTTAACAGTCAGGGATTTGTGGCATTTATTGAAATAGCCCGGCGCGATGTAAGTGAGGTGTGGAAGCGCTATGGAGGGTGGCCTGATTCCTATATGCGATATATGCACTATATTTTTACCAGATACCAGGCCAATAACTGCATCTTAAGTCCCATTCATTTTGATTACCCGGGTTATTCAATACCTTCAAGGGAATACAATGAGCCTGCAAATATGTTGATTGACAGATATGGATATTTACCTTTCGGCACACTGCTGGGCAGCAACTCTGCACCTTCATCCCTTGCGAACTTCGGCGGGTCTGGTGAAGCTAAATGGCTTTCTTTTCATCAGCTTGGGAACTGGCGTGAACATGACCATTACTGGTATCTGACTGAAATATTTAATACCCGGCCTTCTAGGCCTGCGTTGAATGGTGAGCCTTACTACCCCGGTTTTCCCGACGACAATCCCGAGACCCCAAGTGAGCTTGCAAACCTTTACTGCAGGTCGGGTATGTACGGAAGCTTTCTTTCCGGCGGACTGGCAGGCTATATGTATGGGGTAGAAGGTCTTTGGGGAAGCAATATTGAAGAATCCGCCAAGTACAGGCTGTGGGATGCCATCAAATTTAAATCCGGAGAGCAGGCACCTCACCTGATGAAATTTGTAATGGCTATGGGTGCAAGGTATCAGGACCTCATACCGAATTCGGAAATGGTTACACCCAATAAATTTGGAAATCATATGGGATATAAGGGATGGGCCTACTGCGCGGCAACTAAGGAGAAAGACTGGCTGATGCTTTATTTTGAAAAAGACTGTCCAAGGATTACAGTGAGAGGGGTGACAAATGATTCCAGATTCAGGGTTAAGTGGTTTGACCCTAGAAAAGGAGAATGGTTTGACGATGCTGATATTAAGTATATTGAATCAGACCAGCAGTGCAGGATGCATATTCCCGAGTTTCCTTCAAATGAAGACTGGGGGATGAGTCTTGTGCTTGAAGGACATGTTTAGCATATTCTT
>JAKSCU010000416.1 GCA_022360435.1 Bacillota bacterium | reverse complement strand
GCGTAGGTCCGGCCCTGGCCGGACGGTTAGATCATCGTCAGGCGGAGAAACCATGCCGCAACCCATCGTTACCAACGACGTCTACGATTGGTTAGGCCCGGAGAACGTCGTCAAACGTTATCAAACCTACGGCAACGCCGGGGTGTCCGGGTTTGAAGAGCAGTTGAAGCAGTGGAAGGAAAGGTTAGGGGATAGGGATTAGGGGCTAGGGTCAAGAGAAGACATGGTCATCGGAACCAGTTTCTTTACCCTAACCCCTGACACCTAACCCCTTATTCAAAACCATGCTTGTCCTGACCGTTCTCCAAGGCCCCGATAAGGGGCGCCGTTTTGATCTGCCGGCCAATGAGCCGCAGATGATCGGGCGCAGCAGTGAATCGCTGCCGCTGCGCGATCAGACCATCTCCCGCCGACATGCCGAGATGACCCCCAACGAAGGCCGGTGGTACATCCGCGATTTGCAATCGTCCAATGGCACATTCGTCAATGGCACGCGCGTGACCAACTCGCGCATACTTCGACCAGGCGATCAGATCCGCACGGGCACGACGCTGATGCTATTCGGCGAAGATGAGGAAAAGAAACGACGCGACCTGGTCAAAGTGGTCGGCAAGGAAGAGATGGAGGTCAGCCTCGAACACACCGTGCAGTCGAGCGACGACTCGATGATCATGGCGGTGCCCGAACCCAGCCAGGCGGCGCAGCTTCAGCTTCAGGTGTTGTATGAACTGACCGGGCTCATCGGCTCGATCACTGATCGTGACGAGTTGCTCGAGAAGGTGATGGACGTCGTCTACGAATACTTTCAGGCGGATCGCGGGTTTATTTTGCTGTTGGACACGCCGGATGCGCCGCCCGAGCCGGTGGTGGTGCGGCACCGGCTGGGCGAGAAGCAGAAGAAGACCGGGCCTATCACGGTGAGCAAGACGATCATCCGTTACGTGATGCAAAAAGCGGTCGGCGTACTGACTTCGAACGCGATGACCGACCAGCGCTTTGCCAGCGGCGACAGTGTGCAAGCTTATGGCATTCACTCGGCGATGTGTGTGCCGATCAAATTCAAGGACAAGCTCTACGGCGTGGTGCACCTCGACAGCCGGATCGCGAACTACACGTACACGGAGGATCAGCTCACGCTGCTGACTTCGATTGGCGTGCAGACCGGACTGGCGATGGCCTATTTGACGCTGGTCGATGAGCGGCTGCGTGCCGAACGCCTCGCGGCAGTGGGGCAGACCGTTGCGTCGCTGAGCCACTCGATCAAGAACATCGTGCAGGGGTTGCGCGGCGGGGCGGAGGTGGTTGAGCTGGGTATGCGCAAGGACAACATGCGCGTGGTCAAGGGCGGGTGGGAGATTGTCGCCCGCAATCTCGACCGCGTGTCTGAGTTGGCGATG
>JAKSCU010000369.1 GCA_022360435.1 Bacillota bacterium | reverse complement strand
TTTGATTTAACCCTTTTGCTGCTACTCGTAATTTTGGATGCGTTTTATGTCCGCCGAGGCGCCGGATTCAGGGTCTATTTCAATAATCACGGCGTTAAATTGGTATGGCCCGGCGGCAACCTCGAATTTTCTCGGCATTTGGGTGACAAATTTATCAATCACCGGCTCCTTTTTAACCCCAAGCACAGAATCCCGGGGCCCGGTCATCCCCACATCCGTGATATAAGCCGTCCCTCCGGGTAAAATCTGTTCGTCGGCTGTCTGCACATGGGTATGGGTACCGCACACAGCCGACACCTTGCCGTCCAGGTGGTAGGCCAGCGCCATTTTTTCGGAGGTAGCTTCGGCATGAAAATCAAGTAAAATAATATTGCTCCATTCCTTTAGCAACGACAAAAGCTGGTCGGCCATCCTGAAAGGACAGTCCAGGGCGGGCATAAAAACCCGCCCCGACAAGTTAAATACCCCCACCCTAACGCCATTTCGGGTTTTATATCGCCCGTAACCGCTACCCGGCGCACCGGGCGGGTAATTGCCCGGCCTGATAATCCGGTCTTCCCGAGTAATAAAATGTATAATTTCATGCTTGCTCCAAACATGATTGCCCATGGTAATAACGTCCACCCCGGCGGAAAACAACTCCCCGGCGACCTCCTTGGTAATGCCGAGTCCTCCGGCGGCATTTTCACCGTTGGCAATAACAAGGTCCACCCTTTCATCCCGTACAAGGCCCGGAAGGTTGTCTTTAACGGCCCGACGGCCCGGACGGCCCACAACATCGCCGATCATCAACAACCTTATATGCAAGTTAACACCACCTATTTGTTGAAAACAAGTACCTTGCCCTCTTCCCGAAAAGCGTAAAGCCTTTTGTTACCCAAAGAATCCTTTACGCTTTCCAGCATATGCTCAATAATCTCCTCTTGGATGACGAGATCCTCTTCGATCAGGTTTTCACCCAGTTCGGAAACCAGGTCCTTTTCCCAAAATTGATAAAACACCTCAACCACCAAGGCTATTTCATCCTGGGCCAGTGTGACGACATCCCTCTTCACTTCAATCAACGTCAGGTCGTCAAAAACCTGATGCGTGATCTCCACCAGGGGCGTTTCCTTTTTCTCCAGGAAATTAAAGGCCCTTATATGATCAAGGACATGGCTTTCAAATTGCTGTATTTCCTCGCTGTTAATTTCCCGCGAGCAAATAAAATTAAACTTAAGATGATGTTCCCACGGGTCAAAATTGATGGCCGCCACCTCTGGGTAACGAACCAGTATGGAAATTAAAAGCCCGACACTGTCGGTAACGTCTTCCCCGCCCTTGAACCTGGCCTGCAATGAGTAACACCTTCCTTCCCTTCAGGCACGTTGATCTCATTAGTCTTTCGTTTTTATTTCATATATTCCTGCCTGTACATATTATTTGGTCAATTAAAAAATTTTCCATGCTTATTATACAGTTTTACAAAAGGTCTGTCATGGGTTTGGTGTTATAAGTGGGGGACATTCCTCCAAAAGGAGAGTGTTCCCTTGCCGCCATGTGTAAAATATAAAAACGATCTCTTACATGAAAAAATGCGCAAGAGATCGTTTGTTTTCTTATTTGGCGTAATCGACAACCCTTGTTTCGCGAATGATCATCACCTTTATTTGTCCCGGGTAATCCAGATCGTTTTCTATCCGTTTGGATATTTCCCTGACCAGCTTTACAACCCCCAGGTCGTCAATCTTGTCCGGCTTGACCATAATTCTGATTTCCCGACCGGCTTGGATGGCGTATGATTTCTCCACCCCTTCAAAGGCGCCGGCGATTTCCTCCAGCTTTTGCAACCGCTTGATGTACGCTTCCAAGGTTTCGCGCCTGGCTCCCGGCCGGGCCGCCGATATTGCGTCGGCCGCCTGGATCAGTCCGGCCACAATGGTGCGCGGTTCCTCGTCGCCGTGGTGAGCGGCGATAGCGTGAATTACATCCTTGTTCTCCCGGTACTTTTGCGCCAATTCCACACCAATGGCCACATGTGGTCCTTCCACTTCATGATCCACGGCTTTGCCGATATCATGCAGCAACCCGGATCTTTTGGCCAGTTGTATGTCCACCCCCAACTCCCCGGCCATCAAGCCGCCCAGGTGGGCCACTTCCACCGAGTGTTTTAGGACGTTTTGCCCGTAACTGGTGCGGAATTTCAGACGACCCAACAAGTTAATCAATTCCGGGTGCAGGCCGTGCACTCCGGTTTCGAAAACAGCCTGTTCCCCCGCTTCCCGGAGCTGCTGGTCCACTTCCTTGCGCGCTTTTTCCACCATCTCCTCAATCCTGGCCGGGTGAATTCGACCGTCGACAATCAGTTTTTCCAAGGCGATTCGGGCCACCTCACGGCGTATCGGGTCAAATCCCGAGAGTATTACGGCCTCGGGAGTATCGTCGATAATCAGGTCGATACCGGTGGCTGTTTCAAAGGCCCTTATATTCCTACCTTCCCGGCCGATTATGCGTCCCTTCATCTCGTCGTTGGGCAGCGGTATTACCGCCACGGTGGTCTCGGCCACGTGATCAGCCGCGCAACGCTGGATGGCCAAGGTAATAACCTCTTTGGCCCGTTTTTCCCCTTCTTCCTTGGCCTTGTTCTCTAATTCTTTAATCAGTATTGCCGCTTCATGCTGGATTTCTTTTTCTATGTCGGAAAGCAGCAACTGCCTGGCTTCGTCGGAGGTCAAACCCGATATTCTTTCCAATTCGGCCATCTGCCGGCTACACAGTGACGCAAACTGGGCTTTTAGTTTCTCCACTTCGGCTTCTTTGCGACCCAGTATGTCTTCTTTTTTTTCAATGCCTTCGGTCTTACGGTCCAGGGATTCCTCCTTTTGGACCAGTCTCCTCTCCAACCGCTGCAATTCCGACCTGCGTTCCTTGTTTTCCCTTTCCATTTCGTTGCGCTGTTTTAGTATCTCTTCTTTTGCTTCCAGAACGGCTTCCCGTTTTTTACGCTCGGCTTCTTTTCCCGCTTCATCAAGTATATTCTTAGCCTGCAATTCTGCGGACGCTATCTTGCCCTCGGCAATGGTCTTTCTTACCAGGTACCCGGTCCCGAAGGCCACAAGCACCGATATTACAACAATTATTATTACTATCTCCGTCCCCAAAATGTCACCTCCCGTGCCATATATTCGTTATCAAAGTCGACTTTAAAAAAGGACGTTCGCACAAGTGAACCCTTTTGGAACACTTATTACAAAAAAAACACCGAGCGTAACTCGGTAGAAAAAGAATCGGACCTGTTAAATATAGTTTGTCCGCCAACGGTTATAAGAAAACATATATCCATGCCCTTTGCATATAATATTATGTTTAACTTATATGCAGGATACCGTTTTCTTTGACTGTTCAATAATAATATATATTAATAAAAAAATATATATAAAAACCCGAAGGCCGGCTGGCTCCAATTCTACTTTCTCCCGAATTAAATTTTACTTTTTTTCCTTTACCCTGTCAAGATATATCAAACCGGTCATCCCCGGCTATACGGCGACACACCTTGGCTACAACCGACCCGGAAAACCCCCGTCGGGTCAAAAACCCGGCCAGGCGCCGCAAATCGCTCCCGCCACCGGACCCGGCGAACTTTTTCCGTGCCAGGCGCATCGCCGCCTCCAGTTCGCTTTCTTCGTCATATCCATCCAGCGCGACGGCTATAATCTCCCCATCCACGCCCTTTTGCCGCAATTCCGCCCACAGTCGTCCGGCCCCCACGGGCTTGGCGGAAAGGCGCCGGCGCACCCAATTTACGGCGAATATTTGATCGTCAAGCAATTTTTTCTCTTTCATTCCGGTTAAAGCCATATCAACCACGGCGGGTGAAAAGCCCGCACTTTCCAGCTTGCGCCTCAATTCGTACTCGGTCCTGGCGCGGTAGGCCAACCACCGGTAACATTTGTCCACGGCCCGCTTTATTTCGGACTGGGGCATATTGTGTTAATTCACCTTGGTGGCGGCCCGGGTATCGGGCTGTTTATCTGCGTCCCGGGCCAAAAGTCCTGTTTTACGGCGCACATCGTTTTCCAGTTCGGCGGTCAATTCCGGACGTTCCGCCAGCAGTTCCTTGATGTTTTCACGTCCCTGGCCCAGTCTATCGTCCTTGTAGGAGTACCAGGCCCCGCTCTTGTGCACGATGCCCAAGTCCACGGCCATGTCCAGAATACAGCCCTCCCGGGAAATGCCCATACCGTACATAATGTCAAAATCAGCCTGTTTGAAAGGCGGCGCCACCTTGTTTTTTACCACTTTCACCCTGGTCCGGTTGCCGACAATGTCGCTGCCCTGCTTTATACTTTCAATTCTCCGCACGTCCAGCCTCACCGAGCCGTAAAACTTGAGCGCCCGCCCGCCGGGGGTGGTTTCCGGGTTCCCGAACATGACTCCCACCTTTTCCCGCAACTGGTTGATAAATATGGCGGTACAGCGGGACTTGCTGATCACGCCGGTCAGCTTGCGCAACGCCTGGGACATCAGCCTGGCTTGCAACCCCACGTGAGCGTCGCCCATATCCCCGTCGATTTCGGCCCGGGGCACCAGGGCCGCCACGCTGTCCACCACCACCACGTCAACGGCGCCGCTGCGCACCAGGTGTTCCGCAATTTCCAGCGCCTGTTCACCGGTATCGGGTTGGGAAACGTAAAGGTTGTCTATGTCCACGCCTATTTTAGCGGCGTATGCGGCGTCCAGGGCGTGCTCGGCATCTATGAAAGCCGCCGTGCCGCCGGTTTTTTGCGCCTGGGCGAGCACATGCAGGGCGACGGTGGTTTTGCCGGAGGATTCGGGGCCGAATATCTCCACCACCCTGCCCCTGGGCAACCCGCCAACACCCAGGGCGATATCCAGAGACAGCGCTCCGGTGGGTATGGCTTCCACATTAATTTTGGCGGCATCCGAGCCGAGCTTCATTATGGAACCTTTACCGAACTGTTTTTCGATATTCGAGAGAGCATTTTCCAACGCTTTCTGTTTTTCCTGCACTTGAATGGCTCCTTTCGCAAAACAAGTGTTCGCCTGTTAATTTTATAAATATTTCCTGAGCGTGTCAACCGGAAATTTAATTCAATAGGCCAGAAGAAAACGACGCATTATGTTCAAAGCGGTGTTTGCCGCCCCCGCCCGCACCGCTATCCGCCGCCCCGGAAAATAACAATCGTAACAATATGTCCGGTCCGGGGCGGCCAGGGCTATATATACCAAGCCCACCGGCTTTTCCGGATTCCCGCCTTCAGGGCCGGCGATACCGGTTACGCCCACGCCCAGCGAAGAACCGGTCATCCTGCTGATTCCTTCGGCCATGGTCCGGGCGGTTTGTTCGCTGACGGCGCCGTACCTGGCGATAATCTCGCCGGGCACACCCAGCAGGCCGGCCTTCAAGGCGTTGCTGTAAGACACGACCCCGCCCAAAAAATATCGTGAACTGCCGGACACGTCGGTAATCCGCTTCATGATCAGGCCCCCGGTACATGATTCGGCTACCGAAACGGTAAGTTTCTTTTGCACCAGCAGCTCCCCCAGCGTTTCCTCCAGCTGTTCATCGTCCCGGCCGAACACGTAATCCCGCAGTTCATCCTCCACCCGCGCCGCCATTTCTCCGGCCATCTGGCGCGCTTCCGGCTCGCTGCTTCTTGTACGGGCGGTAACCCGCACGTGCACCTCACCGGGCATGGCAACGTAAGAGATGGCCGGGTTATCCGTGGCATGTATTTTCTGTAACCGGTCCTGCACCTGGGATTCGGACAGACCGGTAACCTTCAGGACGATACTGTGCATGACGATGCCGCCGGTTGCGGTTGCCAGAAACTTCCGCACCGAACCGCCGAACACGGCTTTCAGTTCACGAGGCGGGCCGGGCAACATAATAATTATTTTTCCCTCGTTCCGTATAATCAAGCCGGGCGCGGTGCCGGCGTGATTGGGCAGAACCTGGGCGCCCCGGGGAACCAGGGCTTGCTTTTTGATGCTTTCGGGCACGGGCGCTCCGCGCCGGGAAAAAATATCTTCCAGCTTGCCCATGGTGGCCGGGTCTATAACCATGTCCAGGCCCAAAAAGCCGGCCACGGTTTCACCGGTCAGGTCATCTTCGGTAGGACCAAGTCCGCCTGTAATAAACAGCAGGTCGGTACGGGCCAGTGCGTCACAAAGCGATTTCTCCAGCAGCACCCGGTTGTCACCCACGGCGGTATGCCGGGTTATCTCGATACCCAGTTGGGTCATCTCGCGCCCCAAATACTGCGCGTGGGTATTAAGAACCTCCCCCAGCAAAAGCTCGGTGCCGGTAAAAATAATTTCTGCCTGCATTGATCCCACCCGCCTTTATTTTTGCATATTCGTGCCTAAACCGGTTATCCCCTGCCAATGCCGGCAAGAAAAAAAAAGGGGACAATAAACTTTATTACCCGCTTATCTTTAATGGCTACAATTCCCTGACCGTTATAAGCGCAGAGCATGCTATAATTATTCGTTGTATGGCCCTGATTTAGGATGCGGCCAAAACCGCGGCCTCATACCTGGAGAGGATGATAATATGCAATGGCAAGGCATGAAAATACACATTGTACTGGCGTCGGTAGTTATAGCGCTGGCTGCTTTTATCGGAGCGCAATGGCTATACAACAGCCTCAACTTCCGGGAGCCGCTGAAAAAGGAATTGAACGCCAGCGCGCAAGTGCTGGATTATCGCATTGAGGACGCCGAAAACGGCTCGTACCGGGTGGTTGTAACCATCCGGGAAACCGACAACCTGATGCTCGCTTACCGGCAAATCAAAAATGCGGTTCAACAGGTGATGGGCGACCGCCAGTTTGTCATTGAACTGGTTGACCGGCGGGACACACTTTTAACCGAAGTGTACAACCAGGGGCAGTTCGCCGTACAGGAAGCCCTAGTGCAAGGTAATTTTCGGGAAATGGCCGGTTCCCTTGACGAATACGCCCGGACAGCCGGCGTCGAGTCCCGGGTTTATATTGACGGAAACAATATCTACTGGCAGATGAGCCACGGGGACCATCACCTGCATGCGGTGTTCCCCAGGCATCAACCATCCGGCGCCAGACCGGGTGATTCCACCCTGTAGAGGAGGTAAGGCAGTGCTCAAAGAGATCGGCCTGGGCATAGGATTGGCGCTGGTCATTTTCATGGCGGTGTCGGGTTACGATATGACCCCGTTTCTCATCCTTGGGCTAACCGCCGGGGTATTGTTTTACGTGGCCCGGTCCCGGGGCATGCTGGCCAAGAATTTTAGCGCCACGCCGGCCGCGGTCAGGCCGGAAATCAAGTTTGACGACATTGGCGGGCAAAATACCGCCATTAACGAACTTAAAGAAGCGCTGGATTTTATCGGAGACCAGGAACGGATTATTAAACTGGGCATCAGGCCGATTAAGGGTATCCTGCTCACGGGACCGCCGGGAACCGGAAAAACCCTGCTGGCCAAGGCGGCGGCGGGATATACCGACTCGGTTTTTGTGGCCTGCAGCGGTTCGGAGTTCATTGAGATGTACGCCGGCGTCGGCGCCCAACGGGTGCGCCAGCTTTTCCAGACAGCCAGAAACAACGCCCTCAAGCAAAAAAAGCGCAGCGCCATTATCTTTATTGATGAAATTGATATTCTGGGCGGCAAAAGGGGCCAGAACACCAGCCATCACGAGTATGACCAGACCCTGAACCAGCTCCTGGTGGAAATGGACGGATTGAAGATAAACGATAAAGTAATGGTGCTTGTGGTAGCCGCAACCAACCGGGCCGACATGCTGGACCCGGCGCTTTTGCGGCCCGGCCGTTTTGACCGCCAGGTAAAAGTGGACCTGCCCGACAAGTCCGGGCGGGTGGAAATACTAAAACTCCACTGTCGCAACAAGCCGCTGGCCGAGGATGTGGACCTGACGGAACTGGCCAGGGAAACCTTCGGGTTCAGCGGGGCGCACCTGGAAAGCCTGGCCAACGAAAGCGCCATTCTGGCCATGCGTGAGGGAGGAACTGAGATTGGCAAGGGTCACTTCCTCGAAGCGGTTGATAAAGTGATGATGGGTGAAAAGTTGGACCGGCGCCCTTCCTGCAGTGAGCTGCGGCGAGTGGCGGTGCACGAGGTGGGGCACGCCCTGATGAGCGAAAAGATACGTCCCGGCTCGGTTTCCACGCTCACGGTTTCACCCCGGGGCCAGGCGCTGGGCTACATGCGCCAGGTGCCCGAAGACGACACTTACCTGCATACCCGGGAATACCTGGAGAGCCAAATCCAGGTCCTGTTGGCCGGTTCGGTTGCCGAGGAACTTATCCTGGGCGGGCGCAGCACCGGCGCCGGCAATGATTTTGAGCAGGCGGTGCAGACCGCGGGGCAGATTATCCGGTGCGGCATGTCGGAACTGGGGGTGGTGGATCCGGAGATTTTGCCTCCCGACTTGCGCTACCGGGCATTAAGCGGTATTATTAAAGCCCAGGAAAAAAAAGTAAAGGATTTCTTGGAACACGTAGGCGAGGTTATCGGCCAGGTCGTGCATATTCTGCTGGCCGAGGAGAAAATATCCGGGGACTGTTTTAGATCCTTGACCCAAAAACACCTGACCGGTTGAAATAAAAAAAGCGCACTCATTCAGTTCCCTTGGCGTGCG
>JAKSCU010000478.1 GCA_022360435.1 Bacillota bacterium | reverse complement strand
CGCCATCGGCACCGCCGAACAGTTGCGTTACACCGGCTCGATGATTCTCTTTACCTATTTGGTCTCTCTGGCGACGATTCCGCTCTTTGTCGGGTTGTCCCTGGCGTGGTTCGTGTAACGCGGCCTCGGACGATCGTCTCAGCGCCGCGTCCAGTGTACGGTGGGCCATCCGGCGGCGGCGGCACGGGTGCGTAGCAGCGCGTCGGGATGAACCGGCACCGGAAATGCGGCGAGGTTGAAGCTCGGAAGATCGTGAAAACTGTCGGAGTAGAACGCGCACCGCGCCGGATCGATGCCGCGATCGGCGAGAAAGACGCCGATGCGCCGCGCCTTCTCCTCGGCATAACAGGGCCCTCCCAACAGCCAGCCGGTCGCCCTGTCGTGTTCGAACTGCAGCACCGAGGATATGGTGTCGTGGACGCCCAGGTCCCGGGCGAGGGGCTCCAAAATGATGTCGAAGGTGGTACTGGCGAGGACGACACGTCGCTCCCGATCGACGAGGGAGCGGACGTATTGCGTCGCCTCCCCGTATAGATCGCGCTTGATATGGTCGTGCCACGCCGCCAGCACAATCTCCCCCAACTCCTGTCGCGTGCGTCCCCGAAGAACCCGTATCTCGCGCGTCACGTCCTCGAGACTCAAATGCCCGAGTCGATAGCGAAGGTAGAACCACGGCATACTCAACAGGTGTCGGCGCGAAAAGAGCCCCATCTTGACGCCCGCCTGGGCAAATCGGCGGCCGGTGGAGTGCCTGGTAAGGGTGTGGTCGACGTCGAAGACGTGGGTGTGGGCCTGCTCGGCAAGATGTGCTAAATAGGACGCCCCGCCGTCGGGTCTCTTTTTTCGTTCCATCATCACGGTCCGACGACGATGCTCCCCGGCGCAATAACGGCCAGATCGCGGAAAAAATCGGGATACGTCACCGCCGCCGCCGCCGCGTCGCCGATCGTTACGGGATCCGAAGCACCCAGGGCCGCAACGGCGAGGGCCATCGCGATACGGTG
>JAKSCU010000325.1 GCA_022360435.1 Bacillota bacterium | reverse complement strand
CGGGTGAACCGGTCGGCATCGCGGTCCGGACGTTTTCACCGGACGGGTACGGCGGCGAGATACGGCTGATGGTCGGGTTTGATACCGAGGGAGTCGTCACCGGCACCTCGGTCCTCTCCCATACCGAGACGCCGGGCCTCGGCGCGAAAATGACGGAGGAGAGCTTTCAAGCGCAGTTTCGCGGAATCGACCCCGCGCGCGAACCGCTTGCGGTGGTCAAGGACGGCGGGACGATCGACGCGCTCACCGCGGCGACGATCAGCTCGCGCGCCTTTGTCGAGGCGATCAACCTGGCGTGGCGGGTCGTGGACGCCGCCCTGCCGTCCGTTCCCGATAGCGTCGGCTCGGAAGGCGATCTCGACGTGCGGCCCGTACAAAACGAGGCGCGGGAGACGGTAGTCATGGTGGGAGGCGCATTGTGAGTGGGATGAAGCTCAGAGGGGAGTTCGCCAAGGGCTTTTTCAAGGAGAATCCGGTATTCGTGTTACTCCTGGGCATGTGTCCCACCTTGGGAGTCACCGGGAGCGCCGCCGGTGGCCTCGGTATGGGGCTCGCGACGACCGCCGTGTTACTCGGGAGTAACGTCGTCGTCGCCCTCGTAAAGAATCTCATACCGGAGAAGGTGCGCATTCCCGCCTTCATCGTGATTATCGCCAGCTTCGTGACGATCATCGATCTGACGATGGCGGCCTACGTGCCCGCGCTCCACGCGCAGTTGGGGCTCTTCATTCCCCTGATCGTCGTCAACTGTATCATCCTGGGCCGCGCCGAGGCGTTCGCCAGCAAGAACGGCGTCTTCGTCTCCGCCGTGGATGCGTTGAGTATGGGGCTCGGGTTTTCGTTCGCCCTTACTCTGTTGGGGGGCGTTCGGGAGATTCTCGGTTCCGGCGCGATCTTCGGCGCCGCGATACCGTGGCTTTCCGACAATCCGATTCTGATCTTCATCATGCCCCCGGGCGCGTTTATCGCCCTGGGATTCCTGATCGCCGCGGTAAACAGCGTGCGCTCCCGCGCCGAGGCGGCGGCACAGAGGCGTTCGCGCTCACGCGAGGCCGCCTCGGCGGCGATCGTCGCCGGGACGATCAATACCACAACGGGAGTATAGGTCGATGGAATAT
>JAKSCU010000210.1 GCA_022360435.1 Bacillota bacterium | reverse complement strand
TGGTACCGATCGGTGCCGGGCCTGATCCGTTTACCGCTCGTAGGCATCCTCTGGCTGGGGGTCGTTGCGGCGTTTGTCGTGGCGTGTTTCTGGGGGGCGCTCGAAGTGCACTCCTCGAACGACACCTACATCGGGCTCGAGGCCGGCCGACGGATCATGGCGTCGGGAACGTTCCCCACCACCGACTGGTTCAGCTTCACTTTCGAAGGCAAAAAGTGGTTCAACCAGAACTGGCTCAGCCATGTCTACTTGTGGCTGATGTACGACCAGCTCGGGCCGAACTTTACCATCTACGGCACCTGGGCGATGGGGATGCTGATCTTCTTTTTCGTCGGCGGGACCGTCTATCTGCGCACGCATTCGCTGCTGGCTGCGTTGGTGACCGGCGCCTTGGTGGGCTTTGGCTGTCGCGACTGGCTCAGCGCCCGGCCGGCGACGTTTCAGTTCACGCTGATGTCGGGGACGTGGTTTGCGCTGTGGGCCTTGATGAGTCAGGGGCAGCGCAAGTGGCGCGTCTGGGCGATTGCGCTGCTGTTTATCATCTTCCTCGCCTGGCCGCATGCGCACGGTAGTTTCGTCTTCGGCTTTGGTTTGATTGTGATGGTGATTGGAGCAGAAGTTGGCGTGCAGGTGTTGCGACGGATCGTCTTCAAGCCAGACAAGCGGCCGAGTTGGCTCAATCCGATTTTGCCCATGTGGCAGATTTTGGCGGTGGCCGGCGTCTTTGTGCTGACGTTTCTGTTGGGAATCATGCTGAGTCCGTTCGGTTTGGATAACTACACCCACCCCTTCACGGTGACCGAGAGCGAAGTCTTTCGCAGCGTGTCCGAGTGGGTGCCGCCGTATCGAAAAGCGACTTATCCTCCGGTGGGGCGTTTCTGGTTGTTGATGCAATTGGCGGGCATTGCGCTGCTTTGTGTCCCGGGCTTGTTCCTGGTTGATCTCGGGATGAATTGGTTGCGCAGTCCAACCGAACGGGGTGAGCGTCTGTGGGGCAGTCCCGCGGCGCCCCCATCACCTGTGCGTTTACAGGTCATCGCGATCGATCTGGCGGCTTTGGTGATCGGTCTGTACATGGCGATGTTCGCTCGCCGCTTTATCCCGATTCTGTACATCTTGGCTGCCCCGGGTATCGCAACGTGGCTGCTGTTTATGGGCTCGCGCTGGTCGCCGAACCTTCGGTTAATCGCCCGGGTTTCAGTGATGCTCGTCATGGCCGCCTTTGCCATTCGTCTGTATGTGATGACGATGGATCGGTACCAAAAGGAATTGGTCGAGATGAG
>JAKSCU010000382.1 GCA_022360435.1 Bacillota bacterium | reverse complement strand
CACGCCACGGTTGGTGCCGGCCACTTTAAAGTCCATGTCCCCCAGGTGATCTTCCATGCCCTGGATATCGGTCAACACGGCAAATGCTTCCCCTTCTTTGACCAATCCCATGGCCACGCCGGCCACCGGAGCCTTGATGGGAACCCCGGCGTCCATCAGAGCCAGACAACCCGCGCATACACTGCCCATCGAGGTGGAACCGTTGCTTTCCACCACCTCGGAGACAATTCTGAGGGTGTAGGGGAAGTTTTCCTCCGAAGGTATTACCGGCTCCAGGGCACGCTCGGCCAGAGCGCCGTGGCCTATTTCCCGCCTGCCCGGCGAGCGCATGGGTTTGGTTTCCCCGTTGCTGAAGGGGGGAAAGTTATAGTGGTGCATAAAACGCTTTGTCTCTTCAATACCAATCCCGTCCAGAATTTGTTCCTCGGATATGGCTCCCAGGGTCGCAGTGGCCAGAACCTGGGTTTGTCCACGGGTAAACAAGCCCGAACCGTGGGTGCGCGGCAACAGCCCCACCTCTACGGAAATGGGTCGTACTTCGTTCAGCGCCCGCCCGTCGATACGTACCCGGTCAGCCAGCATAAAGCGGCGTATAAGCTTCTTTTCGGTGTTTTCCAGAATACTGTAAATAGCCTTCTCCTCTTCGGGGTAGGTTTCCAGCATTTCGGCCTTGATTTTTTCCTTAACCTCTTCCAGCAAACCTTCGCGTTCGTGCTTGTTTAACTGCCGGCTGATGCATTCCTGCAGGGCGGCCTTGATTTCTTCAGTGGCTCGGGCGGCCACGCCGCTCTCCAGGTCCTCGCTTACCTCCGCCAGCGCGGGCATGTATTTTTCCCTAGCCAAGCCGAGTTCCAGCGCCTCCCGGCGAAACTCCTCGATTACCGAGACAATTTCCCGGATTTTATCGTGCCCGGCCATAATCCCTTCCAGCATTATTTCTTCGGGCATTTCCCGGGCGCCGGCCTCAACCATCATTATGGCGTCGCCGGTGCCGGCAACCACCAGGTGCATACTGCTTTTGTCCGTATCTTCAACGTTGGGGTTGAATATGAATTTGTCCCCCATTCGACCGACGACAACGCCGCCGATGGGTCCTTGAAAAGGTATGTCCGAAATGTGCAGAGCCGCCGAGGCCCCAATCATGGCGGCAATTTCAGGCGGGTTGTCCTTGTCCACGGACATAACTATGGCAATAATTTGCACCTCGTTGCGCATGCCCTTGGGGAATAGCGGGCGGATGGGCCTGTCAATCATGCGGGCGGTGAGGGTCGCTTTTTCGCTGGGACGGCCTTCTCTTTTAATAAAGCCCCCCGGAATCTTGCCCACCGCGTATAATCTTTCTTCGTAGTCACAGGTAAGGGGGAAGAAGTCAATGCCCTCCCGCATATTTTTGGACATGGTGGCGGTGACCAGAACCACGGTTTCTCCATAACGCACCAAAACAGCGCCTCCGGCCTGCCTGGCCACCCGGCCTGTTTCCAATATCAGCGGCCTGCCGCCGATTTCAATTTCCTTTGTAATTATTGGTTCTTGCTGCATAACGGGTTTTACCCGGTTACTTAATCCGGCAATTTTTGTTAATTTCCGGAACCGGTATCCTCCTTTCCATTTCAGTCAAGTTTTTTTTTAAGTCTAATTGTGAAAATAACAACAAAAAAAGATTATTCTACATATTTAGTAGTATATCCTGCCTATTTTATAAAAAATACATAGGCGGACATGTTAATTACACAAAATGTAAAAAGCGGGGCTGGCCCGCTTTTATTTACGCAAACCTAATTTTTCTATTAATGTCCGGTAGCGGTTGTACTCACAATCCTTGAGATAGTTCAAAAGCGACCGGCGCTGGCCGACCATTTTCAACAGCCCGCGACGTGAATGATGATCTTTTTTATGGATCTTCAGATGCTCGGTCAGGTCATTGATCCTTTTGGTCAATATGGCCACCTGCACCTCCGGAGATCCGGTGTCGCTTTCATGCAGCTTATAGCTGTCAATCACGGTTTGTTTTTCTTCTACCGATAATGCCACAATTTCACCTCCTAAGACTAATCAAATCGCTGCCAGCCAAGTTAACCGCCGGAGATATAACGCGTTCCCTAGCTGACAGTTCATTTTTATATGGCGTTTTAATTTTACCCGGATAATTACTTGCCAATAATGGTAATCACCAGGCGCCCCGATGAAATATCCTTGGCTACAATGTCAAACATACGCCCCGACTTGGCGAAAAAACCCCTGAAGCGAGTGGCGGTGGGTATCCGACCGGGGATACTGTTTGCCGCGGCTGTTATGTCGGCGGTTGTAATCCGGTCCTGGCGGTAATCACGCAGCCTTTTACGGGCGTGCTCGGTTATAATGATCTTCATTTTATTTACCGGGGTCACTTGGTCCCGGTCCGCCGGGTGGTTTCGTCCTCTTCCTGGGTCAAAAACGCATAAAGGGCGTCTTTAAAGGCCACCACCTGCGGGTCTTTCATTTGGGACTGCGCGTATATCCTTTCCAGCTCTTTTTTCAGATTCTGGAAATCCTCGCTCAGGCATATCAGGGCGATATGGTTCAGCCACTTTTTAATTTCTTCGTCGGGCGAATCGAACCCGGGCACACCCATGTGCTTCTCCCTTCCCCCCGTCCGGGGAAAACAGCGGTTCAGGGCTTTTTTATTGTAGCATATTATACCTTGCAAGTAAACTTACTAAAAAGGTTGTTTGCGAAAAAATGACGCGACGTCCATTAAAAGCTCATTAAAAATATATTAGCCCCGGGCTGGTTTTATACTCACACTACCAAGTGGCACAGGCATCCCCACGGGCCTGGCGGATGTCCAGGCGAATTTGCTCCACCAGTTCCCCCACCGATGGGAATCTGCGCTCCCCGCGCAAACGCCGGATAAAATGAACTTGGATGCGTTTGCCGTATAAATCTCCGTTAAAATCCAGCAAATGCACCTCGACAGTCCGGCTGAAACCATCGTGAAAAGTAGGCTTTACGCCTATATTGGCCACACCCGGGAACATGTCGCCGTCCACCCCCGTTTTTACCGAATACACACCATCGGCGGGAATAAGCAAACCGCTGTCGATTTCCAGGTTGGCGGTGGGAAAGCCCAGCGTGTTCCCCCGCCTTTCACCGTAAACCACTTCCCCTTCCACCAGCGGGCAATACCCGAGGAGCTTACGGGCTGCGGATATGTCCCCTTCGGCCAGCAGATTGCGAATCAATGTGCTGCTTACGGTACGACCCTCCACTGTAACCGGATTGATTACTTCCACGTCAAAACCCCGGCTTTGTCCCATACTTTTCAACAAATCCGGAGTGCCCCGCCCCATATGCCCAAAAGTACAATTATAGCCCACAAAAACAGTGTGCGCACCCAGATGCCGATACAGCACGTTGTCCACGAAATCCTCGGGACTTATGCGGGCAAACTCCCAGTTGAACGGGATCAGGACCAAAACCTCCACCCCCAGCCCGGCAAACATTTTACGCTTCGCACCCGGGGACAGGAGCATTGGCGGCGCGCCCCCGGGGTCGACCACCGCCATGGGATGGGGCGTGAAAGTTAAAACAGCCGGTGTGCCGCCAATTTCCCGGGCCCGAACCACCAGATCGCCGATTAGTTTGCGGTGGCCCATATGCAACCCGTCAAAGTTGCCCAGCCCGATCACCATTTTACTATGTATTTCTTTTAATCCATGCCAGCTGTCATATACTTGCACGCTGAACAACCTCCGCCATTTGGTAAATCAAACCAGTACTTTGACCGGTTGAAACATCCGGTATTGCGGTTTGCCGGCCACCGGGTTTACAGTGGCCAGCGCCATTAAACCCCCGGGACCCTGAATACGAATCACTTGGTGCGACGAAACCTCTTTGTCCACCGCCGATACCGGCAAAATCAACCGGTTGCCGCTGGAGACGGCGGCAACCGCCGGCCCGGCGACACATACGCCGGGCATGTGCGCCAGGGCTTTTTCCGCGGTTGTTATTACGTCGGCAAGCGCGCCGCTTTCACGTTTATGTTCCAGTTCCTCCAGGGTTGACGATTTTTCCAGGGTGAACAACCCGGCCCGGGTGCGCAGCAGGAAAGACATATAAGCTCCGCAGCCCAGCACTTGGCCCAGATCGTGACCCAGGGTGCGAATATAGGTGCCCGCAGAGCAGCGGATATCCAGGATGGCCGCCGGGCGTCCCGGCGGTTCATGCCTGAAATCAACCATTTGCAGTTCGTATATATGAACGGTACGGGGTTTTCTTTCAACCTCCACCCCTGCTCTGGCCAACTGGTACAGCCTTTTACCATGGTGTCTGACGGCGGAAGTCATGGGGGGAACCTGTTCGATGGCGCCGAGAAAGCCCGGCAAACATGCCTGAACCTTCCCGGCGGTGATGTTTTCAGCGCCGCGCTCACTGATAACCTCGCCAAAAGCATCTTGGGTGCTTGTTGCGCGGCCAAAAGTAATTTCCGCCCAGTACCGCTTATCATCAGGTAAAAACTCAACAATCCGCGTAGCCTTACCGATGCACACCGGCAGCACTCCGGCGGCGCCGGGGTCCAGGGTTCCGGTATGGCCCGCTTTTTTGCCGCCGGTAATTTTGCGTATGACGTATACCACATCGTGGCTGGTCATACCCGGCGGTTTAAGAACATTAATAATGCCGTTCATCTGTCCCCTCTTCCTCCAGGGCAATCAGGGCGGCATCCACAACTTGCCGCTTTATCTCCGCCAGCTCGCCGTTCATAACGCAGCCGGCGGCCCGGAGGTGACCGCCCCCTTTAAAACGGGACGCCAATTTATTAACATCAAGAAAGTATTTGGAACGAAAACTGACCTTGTAGCTGCCGTCTTCCAATTGGCGGAAAAACAGGGCCAGCTCCACCCCCTCAATCATGCGCGGGTAATTGGTTACCCCGTCAGCATGTTCATCCCGGGCGTTTAACCCGTGCAGCGTTTTTCTGTCCAGGTGCATCCAGGCTATTCGGCCGCACCGGCTCAAATCCAGCGTTTTCAAAACCTCGCCCAGCACCTGCAAGCATACCCGGGGCTTTTCTTCGTAAATCTTTTTGTTGGCGTACCCGGCGGGTATTCCTTTCTCCAGCAGTCGAGCCGTTATCCGGTGCGTGTGCGACCCGACACCGTCATAACGAAAAGACCCGGTGTCGGTGTTTATAGCCACGTACAGACAAAACGCCATATCGGCATCCATTTCCACCGGCAGCAAATCGATCAGTTCATATACCAGTTCGCCGGCCGCGGCGGCGGAGGGCTCATTCAGGTAAATGTGGCCGAAATTAAAACCGCCGGCGTGGTGATCCACAATAATAATCTTTTTGGAGCTGTCCATCAGTGCCTTAAACCGGCCCAGGCGGGCGGGTACCGAACAGTCCACCGAAACGAACACTTCCGGCGCGTATTCCCCGGGCACTTCAACCGCCACGCCCGCCGCCCCGGGCAGCAGGGTCGCGTATTGATTCGGCACCGGATCGGGACTGAACAGATAAACGTTTTTGCCCATCCGCCGCAGGGCCAATCCCAGGGCCAGCATGGACCCGAGACAATCACCGTCGGGCATAACGTGCCCGCACAGTGCTATATCGCCGGCCCGACTCAGCGTATGCGCCGCAGCGGAAAGAAGTTCTTGGCGGTTACTCATCTTTTGCCTTTACCTCGTTAAGCAATTTCATCACCCTGGTTCCGTGGTCCAGTGACTCATCCAGTTTAAAAGTCAACTCCGGAATGTATCTCACCCTGATGCGGCGCCCCAGCTCGGTGCGGATAAAACCCTGGGCTTTTTTCAAGCCGGCCATGCTGGAATCCCGCTCTTCCTTGGAACCGAGCACACTGACGTACACTTTGGCGTACTTCAGGTCACCGGAAACCTCCACACCGGTAACCGTGGCAAAACCGACCCGCGGATCTTTCAGTTCGGCCCGCAGCATTTCGGAAATCTCCTTTTTAATTGCTTCAGCCAACCTTTCCGGCCGGTGGGACATAAGAATCCCCCCCATAGGTAATATAATCGCGTTTCGGTTCATGCATACGGCGGTTAAGCAAGCTCGCGCTTTACCTCTTCCACGGTATAGGCTTCCACCTGGTCGCCTTCCCTGATATCGTTGAATTTTTCTACGGTCATACCGCATTCGTACCCCTGCTGCACTTCGCGGACGTCGTCCTTGAACCGTTTCAGGGAGTCCAGGCTGCCCTCGTGGACCACAATGCCGTCCCTGATCACCCGCACGCCGGCGTCCCGGTTCACCTTGCCCTCGGTCACGTAACAACCGGCAATGGTACCCACTCTGGACACTTTGAAAGTTTTGCGCACCTCGGCCCGGCCCTGGACAACCTCCTTGTAATCGGGTTCCAGCAGACCGCTCATGGCGGCTTTGATATCCTCAATGGCATCGTAAATAACCCGGTAAAGACGGATGTCCACCTTCTCTGTCTCCACCGCTCTTCTGGCGTTTACATCGGGTCTTACGCTAAACCCGATGACGATGGCGTTTGAAGCCGATGCCAGCATGATGTCGGTTTCGGTCACAGCCCCCACGCCTCCGTGGATAACATTTACGCGCACCTCGTCGGTGTTGATTTGCTCCAGCGCCTGCCGCAATGCCTCCACCGAACCCTGTACGTCGGCCTTGATGATAATGTTCAGTTCCTTGACCTGGCCTTCCTTGATCTGGTTAAACAGGTCCTCCAGCGATACTTTGGGCGCGGCGGCTTTCATTTCCACTTCCCGTTTTTTGGCCGAACGCTCATCTATAACTTGCTTGCCCAGCTTTTCGTCTTCCACGGCAAAAAACAACTCGCCGGCCGGCGGCACCTCGGAAAAGCCCAGCACCTCCACCGGTGTGGAAGGGCCTGCTTTTTTCACCCGGCGGCCTGTATGGTCCATCATGGCCCGCACTTTGCCGTAAGCCACCCCGGCAATGATAAAATCGCCAACCCTGAGGGTGCCGTTCTGTACCAGCACGGTGGCCACCGGACCCCGTCCCTTGTCCAACTCGGCTTCCACCACGGTGCCCCGGGCGGGACGGTTGGGATTGGCTTTGAATTCGTTTATTTCCGAAACCAACAGAATCATTTCCAGCAATTCGTTGATATTGGTTTTTTCCTTGGCCGACACCTCGACAAATATGGTTTCGCCGCCCCACTCCTCGGCCACCAGATTGTACTCGGTCAATTCCCTCTTTACCCGCTGGGCGTCGGCGTCGAGTTTGTCGATTTTGTTTACGGCGATGATAATGGGCACTTCCGCCGCCCTGGCGTGGTTTATGGCTTCCACCGTCTGGGGCATTACCCCGTCGTCCGCCGCCACCACCAGGATGGCTATATCGGTTACCCTGGCCCCCCTGGCGCGCATGGCGGTAAAGGCCTCGTGGCCGGGCGTATCCACAAAAGTAATCTTTTTTCCCTTGTGTTCCACCTGGTAGGCGCCGATATGCTGGGTGATGCCGCCGGCCTCGGATGCCGTCACGTTGGACTGCCTGACGGCGTCGAGAAGCGATGTCTTGCCGTGGTCGACATGCCCCATTATGGTCACCACGCATGGACGAGAACGCAATTCGGCGGGTTTGTCTTCCACTTCTTGAACCACCATGGCTTCTTTTTCCATCTCCAGCTTGACCTGAACTTTAAATCCAACTTCGTTGGCCAAGATGGTGGCCGTGTCCGAATCGATCTCCTGGTTGATGTTGGCCAGTACGCCCAGGGACATCAGCTTTTTAATTATGTCCGAAGCGCTTATGGCCATTTTTTCAGCCAAATTCTTGACGGTGACGGTCTCACCGATGGTGATGGGTTTTCTCTCCCGGGCCGGCGCCTGACGCTGTTCGGGTTGGGGCTTCCTTTTCGATCTTCTGTCGCGTCTGAAAGCCGCGCTCTTTTCGCCGGCCTGGTCCCGATTATCTTTGCCATACCGGCCCTTTTTATCTGCCTTACCCTTGTAGGCATGTTTTTCAACCTGCTTGACCCGCTCCTGGGCCTTGGTTTTTTCCAACGCTTTAACTCTATCCGGTTTTGCTTTTTCAGCAAACTTTGCTTTATCGCCGCCCCGGGGTCCGGGGGCTCCGCCGGGCCGGTGACCGCCCGGCGCCCCGGCTCGGGACGGAGGGGCGCTTGCACGCCCGTCTTTGCGACCCTGTTCAAAAGGTTTTTGTGGCCGCTGCGGCCTGGCCTCTGGTGCGCCTGTACCGGCCTGGCGGCCGTGCTGAGTCTGTCCGGGCCTGTGGTCCCGGCGCTCGCGGGCGGGTTCGGGCCGGGTGTTTGGCTGGGGCCGGTTAACGGGCGCCGGTCGTTTTTCCGGTTGATGCGCCGGATTCTCGGCCCTGGCCCGTTGCGGCGGTGTGGTTTGCTGCTGTTGCCGGGCCGGTTTTGTCTGGCCTCCGCCTGTCTTTTTACCGGCCGGGGCCCCCTTGCCGCCGCTCGGAAACCGCGCAGGCTTATCGGTAAACCTACGGTCCGGCGGCCTGGAAGGAACCCGGTCCACCAGTCCCGGTCCGCGGTCGTAACGGTTATGCTGACTGCGGTAATTGTCTCGCCCGGAGCGGGCTTCCTGTTTACCCGCCTCGCTGTTTTCACGTGTTTTTTGCGCTGTCGGTCCCGTTTTGTTGCCGGCGGCGGGTTTACCCTTGGGGGCGCTGAAATGCTTCCTGAGCTTTTCTATATCTCCATCGTCCAAGGTGCTCATATGGGATTTGGCCTCAATTCCCATGCGAGCCAGCTGCCGCACCAATTCCTTGCTTTCCAAGTCCAGTTCTTTGGCAACCTCGTGGACTCGTTTTTTTACCATGGAATCACCTCCGAAAAAAATTAAAGTTTCATAAACCAGCATCTCCCCTTTCCATCGCCCCGGCAATACCCCGGGCAATTTGCTCGTCGGTTATAGCCGCTACGGTGCGGGGTGCCTTGCCTAACAATTTACCCAGTTCATCTTTGGTAGCGTAAAAAACAACGGGAATTTTATGTTCCCTAGCCAGCCCGATAAATTTTTCTTTACTGCGCGGGGCTGCGTCCGCGGCCAGCACCAGCATTTTAACCTCATGGCGCAAAATCCCTTTTTCCACCACGGTGGTGCCGCTGATTACTTTGCCGGCCCGCCTGCACAGGCCAAGCATCCCGGCAATCCGGCCGTTCACGGCCGTTCCAGCCTTTCCGCCAGCTCCCGCCTGATTTCCGGAGCTATCGTCTGCTTTAACGCCCTTTCCAGCCGTTTTCCTTTTATAGCTTCTTCCAGGCATTCCATGCTGGCGCAGATATAGGCGCCCCGCCCCGAGCGTTTGCCGGTATGGTCAATCTCAATGGATTCTTCCGGCGTTCTAACCACCCTGATTAGTTCCCGCTTGGGCTTCATTTCCCGGCACCCGACACACACCCGCCGCGGAACTTTTTTCACTTTGGGCAAACCTGCACCTCCTTATTCTATGAACTCTTCGGCAAAGAGGTCCTCGTAGTCGGGGTACAGCTCAGCCATCTGGCTTTCACTCTTGATATCTATCTTCCAGCCCGTCAGCTTGGCGGCCAGGCGCGCGTTTTGTCCCTCCTTGCCTATGGCCAGCGAAAGCTGGTAGTCGGGCACGATAACCCTGGCCACTTTTTCGTCCTCCCATACCTCCACCGCCACCACCTTGGCCGGGCTCAAGGAACTGGCCACATACTTGGAAGGGTCGGAATCCCACTTTATAATATCAATTTTTTCACCATTCAGTTCATTTACTATGGTCTGCACACGCATACCCTTGGGACCCACACAAGCGCCCACGGCGTCAACATTCTCGTCCCGGGAATAAACCGCAATCTTGGAGCGGTAGCCCGCCTCCCGGGCCACCGATTTCAGCTCCACAACGCCCTCCTGCAGCTCGGGCACTTCCAACTCAAACAGCCGCTTAAGCAAGCCGGGGTGGGTGCGGGAAATAAAAATTTGCGGTCCCTTGGTGGTTTTTCTCACTTCAACTATATAAGCCTTAATCCGGTCGCCCTGCCTGTAATTCTCGCCCGGCATTTGCTCGGCCTGGGTAAGGATGGCCTCGGTTTTACCCAGTTCGATAAAAATGTTCTTCTGCTCGACCCGCTGGAGCACCCCGTTGATAATATCGCCCTCGCGGTTGGCAAACTCCTCGTAGATGATGTTCCGTTCGGCCTCGCGAATCCGCTGCACCACCACCTGTTTGGCCGTCTGGGCGGCTATGCGGCCAAAGTTGCGTGGCGTTACCTCGGTCTCCACCACGTCCTCCAAGTTGTAACGGGGATCGATGGCCCGGGCCTCTTCCAAGGAAATTTCCAAGTGCGCATCCTCCACACTTTCCACCACGTTACGCTGGGCGTACACCTTGCACTCCCCGCTCTCCCGGTCAATGTACACTTTGGCGTTCTGCAGCGATCCAAAATTTCTCTTATACGCGGAAAACAGCGCGGCCTCGATGGCCTCCAGCAAAACGTCGACCGAGATTTTCTTTTCCTTTTCCAGGTCCTTAAGGGCCTCTAAAAAATCGGTATTCATGTACCGTTTACCTCCACACTAAAATTCGGCAGCCAGGCGGGCCGACGCAACTTGCTCCATGGGTATTACCACGCGGTTACCCTCGGTATCCAAGGTTACGGAATGATTGTCGGACGCAACCAAAACGCCCTTGAACTTGCGCCTGCCTTCCACCGGTACGAAAGTATTCAGCCTGATTTTACTGCCGGTAAACCGCTCATAATGGGCCGGCTTTTTTAGCGGACGTTCAAGGCCGGGTGACGAAACCTCCAGGGTGTAAGAATGCGGTATGGGGTTGTGTTCGTCCAGCAGCGGGTCAATCCGTTCCGAAATCCGCCGGCAGTCTTCCAAACCCACGCCGCCGGGTTTATCTATAAATATTCTTAAAAACCAGCCGCCGCCCTCTTTGATATACACAATATCCACCAGTTCAATGCCCATTTCATCCAGTACCGGCGTTGCCATTTCCTCCACCGCGGACAACACCCTGCTTTTGGCCATATCCCGCCCCCCTTGCTAATGGTTATTAACACTGCATTTATTAGTATAAGACGAAAGAGTGGGGTTTACCCACTCTCAGTCAATAAACAAAACCGTGAACGGCTTAAAAACGGTGCTCAAAAAGTAAGTACAGCGCCAAACCATTGTTAATTATACATTAAAAGCGAGTATTTGACAAGAAAAGCCGGCTAATTTCCCTGCCGTCGGCGCGCTCCCCGCCCCTATTGGTCAGGATGGCGAAGGGCGGCTTTGACGGCTTCCACTGTTCCTTCCACGGGCACCATGGTCACCTCACCGGTGCGGCGGATATACAGTTCCACTTCGCCACCGGCCAGCCCCTTGTCGCCCACGGTAACCCGCAGGGGATAGCCCACCAAGTCGGCGTCCTTGAACTTTACCCCGGCCCGCTCCGGACGGTCGTCAAACACTGTTTCCACCCCGGCGTCCAGCAGGCGTCGATATATTTTGGCCGCGGTGTCAAACTGTTTTTCCTCCTTGTGGTTAACCGGCACCACCGCCACCTGGTACGGGGCGATCTGCACCGGCCAGATGATCCCCCGCTGGTCATGGTTCTGTTCCACCGCGGCGGCCATGGTCCGGGTGACCCCGATGCCGTAACAGCCCATGACAAACAACCCGGCCCGGCCGTTTTGGTCCAAAAAGGTGGCGTTCATGGCCCTGCTGTACTTGTCTCCCAGTTTGAATATCTGGCCCACCTCAATACCCCTAGCCTCCAGGAGTTTCTCCCCGCAGGCCGGGCAGGGCTCGCCGACCTTGACCAGCCGGATATCGGCCACCAGGTCGGGCGCGAAATCACGGCCGGGATTGGCGTTAACCAGGTGGTGGTGGTTTTGGTTGGCGCCGCAAACGGCGTTGGCCATGGCCATCACTTCGCGGTCGGCCACGATGCGCACCTTTTTCAGATGCACCGGCCCGGCATAGCCCGCCGGGGCCCCGGTTACCTCGGCTACGGTATCCCCGCCGGCCATTTCCAGTGTTACGCAGCCTAGGGCGTTGTAGAGTTTGACGGTATTGATTTCCCGGTCTCCCCGCACCAGGGCCGCCACTGTTTCCTTTTCCGTGGCGTAAAAAACGGTTTTGATCATTTCTGCGGGATCAATCTTCAAAAAAGAGGACAGTTCCGCTATGGTACGGCAATCCGGCGTATGTACTTTTTTCAGTTCCAGAGGCGGGGCGTCGTCTCTGCCCGCCGGGGGCACGGCCTCGGCCCTTTCCTCGTTGGCGGCGTAACCGCACCCTTCTCCGGCACAGTAAACCATAACGGCTTCACCGGATTCGGCCAGCACCATGAACTCGTGGGTGTCTTTACCCCCGATGGCCCCGGAATCGGCCACCACCGGGCGAAAATCCAAACCGCAGCGACAAAAAATGTTGGTGTAAGCCTCGTACATTTTATTGTAACTGACGTCCAAACCCGCCTGGTCCCGGTCGAAAGAATACAGGTCCTTCATGATAAACTCCCGGCCGCGCAGCAGGCCGAACCGCGGCCGGCGCTCGTCGCGATACTTGTTTTGCATCTGGTACAACAGCAGCGGCAGCTGTTTATAAGAGTTAATCTCGGCCTTGATCAGGGTGGTGATAATTTCCTCGTGGGTCGGCCCCAAACAGAAATCCCGGCCGTGCCTGTCCTTGAGCCGGAACAACTCGGGCCCGTACACATCCCAGCGGCCGGACTCCTGCCACAACTCCGCGGGCTGGACGATGGGCATCATCATTTCCTGCCCGCCCTGCCGGTCCATTTCTTCCCGGACAATTTGTTCAATTTTCTTGACCACCCGCCAGGCCAGAGGAAGCAAAGTGTATACCCCGGCCGCCGCCTTGCGGATAAACCCGGCCTTTAAAAGCAACTGGTGGCTGACTACCTCAGCCTCCGCCGGGACTTCCCGCAGAGTCGGCACCAGCATTTCCGAAACCTTCATCCCTGTCTCCTCCATTGATAAGGTTGTCGATTTCTTTCATCAATTCGGTCAATAATAAACTCTCGGGCACTTTCCGAATCACGCGGCCCTTGCGAAAAATCAGGCCTTCACCCCGGCCGCCGGCCACGCCCACGTCGGCGTGCCTGGCCTCGCCCGGGCCGTTGACCACGCAACCCATGACGGCCACCTTGAGGGGCGTATCCAGCCCGGCCAGCCGTTCCTCCACCTGGCCGGCGATGCGCACCAGGTCTATCTGCGTCCTGGCGCAGGTGGGACATGATATCAATTCCACCCCTTTGCGCCTGAGGCCCAGGGACTTTAATATTTCGTAGGCGGCGCGAACCTCCTGAACCGGGTCGCCGGTCAAGGACACCCGCACGGTATCCCCGATACCTTCCCATAATAGTATGCCGATGCCCACCGCCGACTTGATGCTGCCGCTAAAAATGGTACCGGCCTCGGTCACCCCCACGTGAAACGGGTAATCAACCTTATCCGCCAGCATGCGGTAGGCGTTCGCCATCAGGGGTACGTCCGACGCCTTGAGAGATATTTTAATATCATAAAAACCCATGTTCTCCAAAATATGCACGTGCCGCAAAGCGCTTTCCACCATGGCCGCCGAGGTTGGCGCGCCGTCCCGCAGCAGGTCCTTCTCCAGCGAGCCGGCGTTGACGCCGATACGTATAGGTATATTCTTTGCCGCCGCCGCCTTCACAACGGCGGCCACCCTGTCGCCGCCACCGATGTTGCCCGGGTTAATCCGCAACCCGTCCACACCCGCCTCAATGGCCGCCAGGGCCAGGCGGTGGTCGAAATGGATATCTGCAACCAGCGGAATGGTCGCGCCCCGCCTTATTTCCGGCAGCGCCAGGGCCGCCTCCCGGTCGGGCACCGCCACCCGCACAATTTCACAGCCGGCCTCCACCAACCGCCGTATTTGCTCCCCGGTGGCCGCCGCGTCCCGGGTGTCGGTATTGGTCATGGACTGTACCGAAACCGGGGCGTCCCCGCCCACCGTAACCCCCCCCAAGCGCACCGGCCTGGTTTTTCTGCGCCGCATGGGCCACCAACCTTCCAATGAACAATAACTTGGCCAAAAATCTAGGGTGAAGGTATGTTATTGGTCAACAACTGCAACAAGTCGTTATAAGTGACAAACACTATCAGCAACATCAGCAAGCCAAACCCCACCAGATGGATGAAATTCTCCCGGGCCGGTTCCACGGGCCGCCCCCGCAGCCCCTCTATACCCAGAAACACCAGCCGGCTTCCGTCCAACGCCGGGATGGGGAACAGGTTGAACAGACCCAGGTTGATGCTCAGGAAAGCCGCCAGTTGCAACAAGTACTCCAGCCCCATGTCCACCCCCCGGTCTATTTCATAGACTATCCGCACCGGCCCGCCCAATCCGGGCTTTTCCTGGCCGGTGATCATTTGCCCGATAAAGTGCAGTATATCCGAAGTCATCTGGACAACAGTCATAAATCCATAATTTAACGCAATAAGGGGGGTTACCGCCTCGGTGTCGGGGCGAATACCAATAGCGCCCCGTTGTTCGTCTTGTAATAGCTCGGGCACAACGGAAAATGTTAGCTGCTCACCGTTCCTGAGCACCGCGATGGCGGTCTCTTGCTCCGCCCGGCCGTGGATTTTAGATACAATGTCCTGCCAACCTCTTACTTCCTCGCCTTCAATGCTCAATATTTCATCCCCGGCCCGAAGCCCCACTTGTTCCGCGGGCGTACCGGGCAGTACCTCTTGAATGACGGGCACCGGAACGTTGCCTACGGACAAAAAGACTATGGCAAACAACAGCCAAGCCAGCACAAAATTCATCAACGGGCCGGCCGCTATTACAGTCATCCGCATCGGGATGGATTTATCCCCGAATCTTTGCCCTTCTTCGGCTTCCTTGTCCTCGGGGTCCATGCCGGCCATACGCACAAACCCGCCCAGCGGCAGAAGCCGCAGGTTGTAGACGGTCCCGCCCCTGTCCAAGCCCACCAGCTTGGGGCCGAATCCCAGGCTGAATTCATATACCCTGATTCCGGCGGCTTTGGCCACGGCAAAGTGTCCCAGTTCATGGAAAAAAATAAGGACCCCGAAAACCAAAATTACCGCCCAGAATGTGGTCATAAGTGCTCATCCTTTGCTAAAAAAATACGCTTTTTTTAGTTTACCCGTTTCCCCACCAGTTCCCCGGCCTTTTCCCGCGCCCGGCGGTCCACCGCCAACAACTCCTGTAGCGAAGTATAACCCGAGGGGCTGTGCCCATGCATTACTTCGGCCACAATTTCGGTGATGGCCGTAAATTTCAGCCTTCCGGCCAGGAAAGCCTCCACCGCCACTTCGTTGGCGGCGTTAAGCACGGCGGGCATGACGCCCCCGGTCCGGCCGGCCTCGTAAGCCAGGGCCAGGGCGGGGAAACGGCCGGTGTCGGGTTCCGCAAAACTAAGGTCCCGGACCGGCCACTGCAACCTGGGAGCACCGCCGTTATGACGCCGCGGATACAGCAAGGCGTGCTGGATGGGCAGGTGCATGCTGGGCGCCCCCAACTGCGCCAACACCGAGCCGTCGTTGTATTCCACCATGGAATGGACGATGCTTTGCGGGTGTATTACCACGCTTATTTTATCATAGCCAACGTCAAACAACCATCTGGCTTCAATTACCTCCAACCCTTTGTTCATCAAAGTGGCGGAGTCCACGGTTATTTTGGCGCCCATTTGCCAGTTGGGGTGTTCCAAAGCCATGGCCGGAGTGACATTTTGCATT
>JAKSCU010000362.1 GCA_022360435.1 Bacillota bacterium | reverse complement strand
GGTGACCAAGCAACTGCATAAGCTGGTGGATGTGATCAAGATCAGCGACGTCACCGCCGAGCGCTACGTCGACCGCGAACTGGTGATGATCAAAGTCAGCGCCACGCCCTCCCAGCGGGGGGAGATCATGCAGGTGGCCGATATCTTTCGGGCCCGTATCGTGGACCTGGGTTACAAGTCAATAACGCTGGAGTGCACCGGCAACGACGGCAAAATCAACGCTTTCGAGGAATCCCTGCGGCCTTACGGGATCAAGGAACTGGTCCGCACCGGCAAGATAGCCATGCTCAGGGGCATGAGATATACCGGAGTGCAGGAACAAAACGGTACAAAAGAGGAGGTCCAATAAATAATGGTAAAAATGTATTATGACAACGACGCCGATCTGGCGCTGCTCAAGGGTAAAAAGATTGCCGTAATGGGTTACGGCAGCCAAGGGCACGCCCAGGCCCAAAACTTGAAGGACAGCGGGCTCGACGTAATCATCGGCCTGCGCAAAGACAGCGCCAGCGTGGCCAAAGCAAAGGCCGACGGTTTCGAAGTGGAAACAGTGGCCGGGGCGGCCAACCGGGCCGATGTAATCCAGATTCTGCTGCCCGACGAGTTGCAGGCCCGGGTGTACGCCGAGGAAATCGAACCTTATCTTTACGAAGGCAAGGCCTTGATGTTCAGCCACGGTTTTAACATTCACTACGGGCAAATTATACCCCCCGCAAACGTGGATGTGTTCATGGTGGCGCCCAAGAGCCCGGGCCACCTGGTGCGCCGGATGTACGTGGACGGCCAGGGAGTGCCGGGCCTGGTGGCTATTCACCAGGATTATACCGGCCGGGCCAGGGATATCGCCATGGCTTATGCCAAAGGTATCGGCTGCACCAGGGCCGGTGTGCTTGAGACCTCCTTTGCCGAGGAAACCGAGACCGACCTGTTCGGCGAGCAGTGCGTGCTCTGCGGGGGCGTCAGCGAGCTGATTAAGGCCGGGTTCGAGACTCTGGTGGAAGCCGGTTATTCTCCGGAGATGGCTTACTTCGAGTGCCTGCACGAACTGAAACTGATCGTGGATTTGATTAACGAAGGCGGCTTGAATTACATGCGCTACTCCATCAGCAACACCGCCGAGTACGGCGATTACATGGTGGGCTCGCGGATTATCAACGAGGACGTGCGGGACGAGATGCGGGCCGTACTGGCCGAGGTCCGGGACGGCACCTTCGCCAAGGAGTGGATCCTGGAGAACAAGGCCAACCGCCCGGTGTTCAATGCCGTGCGGCGCCAGGAGCAACAACACCCCATTGAGCAGGTGGGGGAAGATTTGCGTAAAATGATGCCCTGGCTGAAGAAATAAAGTCTGAAGTCTCGAAAGTCTAAAGTCGAAACAGCATAAAAGCTATTTTCCAAGCGGCTGGTAATTAATAGAAGCTTAATGCCGGGACTTTTGACTATCGTATTGAACATGATTACTGGATTATTATTTCTTAACTTTGATCACTGCATTGCGAATAGAGATGATTAAGGGGGACTGGCCATGGAAATTGCGGCTGCGGAAGCCTTGATGAAATGCCTGGAAAAGGAACGGGTGGATGTGATTTTCGGTTATCCCGGCGGGGCTACTTTGCCGTTGTACGACGCTCTTTACCACTCCTCCCTCAAGCACGTGCTGGTGCGGCACGAGCAGGGAGCTGTGCACGCGGCGGACGGGTACGCCAGGACCACCGGCCGGGTAGGTGTGTGCATCGCCACTTCGGGTCCCGGGGCTACCAACCTGGTTACCGGCATCGCCAACGCTTACATGGACTCGGTACCCCTGGTGATTATCACCGGCCAGGTCCCCACCAGCCAGGTGGGCACCGATTCCTTTCAAGAAGTGGATATTACCGGCATCACCATGCCGGTAACCAAGCACAATTACTTGGTCAAGGACCCCGGCCAACTGCCCCGGATTGTTAAGAACGCCTTTCATATAGCGGCTTCCGGGCGGCCCGGGCCGGTGCTGATCGACCTGCCCAAGGATGTGGCCTCCACAAAAATTAAATTCCAATATCCCCGGGCTGTGCAACTGCGGGGTTACAAGCCCAACTACAAGGGGCATCCCAATAAAATAGTCGAGGCGGCCCGGTTTATCGCCCGGTCCCGGCGGCCGGTGATTTACGCCGGGGGCGGTATCTTGAACGGGAATGCCAGCGAGGAGCTGCTGGCTCTGGCCGAGTCCATCAACGCTCCGGTCACCAACACCTTCATGGGCCTGAGCGGTTTTCCCGGCGACCACCCGCTGTTTCTTGGCATGCTGGGTTTACACGGCACCCGGGCCGCCAACCTGGCGGTAACCAACTGCGATTTGCTTATCGCCCTGGGCGCCCGTTTCGACGACCGGGTTACCGGTAAGATTGCCGAATTTGCGCCCCAGGCCGGGGTGATTCATGTGGATATCGACCCCGCCGAGATTGGCAAAAATATCCAGGTGCACGTGCCCATCGTGGGCGATGTGAAGCAGGTGCTGCAGGAATTGCTGGCCAAGGTGGAAAAACGCGCCGACACCAACTGGCTGGAGCAGATTAAAACCTGGAAAGAGCAATACCGGCTGCTTTATTGCCGAGACGACGGAGAACTGAAACCCCAGTATGTAATTGAGAAATTAAACGACATTACCCGGGGTGAAGCCGTGGTGGCCACCGACGTGGGCCAGCACCAGATGTGGGTGGCCCAGTATTATCGTTTCAAGCGTCCCGGTTCCCTTATTTCTTCCGGGGGACTGGGCGCCATGGGCTTCGGCCTGCCGGCGGCCCTGGGCGCCCAGATAGGCGCGCCCGAGCGGATGGTTGTGCTGGTGGTGGGTGACGGCGGCTTCCAGATGACTATGCAGGAGTTGGCCACCGTGGTGGAGCAGGAACTGCCCCTAAAGATGATCATCATCAATAATCACACCCTGGGCATGGTGCGCCAACTGCAGCAGGTTTACTGCGAAGGCCGGTACATGGCGGTGCACTTAAAATTCGTGCCGGATTTTGAAGCCCTGGCCCGGGCTTATGGCATCAAAGGCTACACCCTGCGCACCCCGGAGGAAGTCGACCGGTTGCTGCCCGAGGCGCTGGCCCGGCCCGGGGCGGCGTTGATCAACTGTGTGGTCAGTTCCGCCGAGAATGTCAATCCCATTGTGCTGGCGGGCAAGTCCATCAGTGAAGCCGTAGATTGTTAACGGGACAGTTGACAGTCGAAAGTCTAAAGTCGGAATGGGAATGCGTTTGCATACCGAACCTAATGTTAAACCGGAGGGGTTTCTTTTGAACAACCGGATATATATATTCGATACCACCCTGCGGGACGGCGAACAATCCCCCGGCGTCAGCCTCAACGGAGACGAGAAGCTGGAGATTGCCAGGCAGTTGGCCCGGCTGGGCGTGGACATCATTGAGGCCGGCTTTCCCATCGCCTCTTCGGGTGACTTCAACGCGGTAAGCGCCGTCGCCCGGGAAGTGCGGGGCGTCGCCGTCGCCGGGCTGGCCCGGACCAACCCGGCTGACATCGACCGGGCCTGGGAGGCCGTCAAGCACGCCGACCAGCCCCGCATTCACACATTTATCGCCACCTCGGACATTCACTTGCGGCACAAACTGCGTATGTCCCGGGCGCAGGTGATAGAAACCGCCATAGCCGGAGTGAAGCGGGCCGCCGCCTATACTTCCGATGTGGAATTTTCCGCCGAGGACGCCTCCCGCAGCGAGTTGGAATTTCTGTGCCAAGTTGTGGAAGCAGCCGTCGGCGCCGGAGCCACCACCATCAACATCCCCGATACCGTGGGCTACGCCACCCCGGATGAGTTTGCCGAATTTATCCGGGGCATTATGAACGGGGTCAAGGGTATTGAAAAAGTGGTGCTCAGCGTGCATTGCCATAATGACCTGGGGCTGGCGGTGGCCAATTCCCTGGCGGCGGTGCAGGCCGGCGTGCGGCAGGTGGAGGGCGCCATAAACGGCATCGGCGAGCGGGCGGGCAACGCTTCCATCGAGGAGGTGGCCATGGCCCTGCACACCAGGCGGGACCGCTACGGGTTGGAAACCGGTATCGTCACCGAGGAAATTTACCGCACCAGCAAGCTGGTCAGCAAGCTTTCCGGCATGTCCGTCCAGGCCAACAAGGCGGTGGTGGGCAAGAACGCCTTCGCCCACGAGTCGGGCATCCACCAGGACGGTGTGCTCAAAGAGCGCACCACTTATGAAATTATGAACCCGGCCATGGTGGGCATTTCCCACAGCAACCTGGTGCTGGGCAAGCTCAGCGGTCGGCACGCCTTCCGCTCCCGGCTGGTGGAATTGGGTTTTTCTCTCAGCGAGGATGAACTGAACAAAGCATTTGTACGCTTCAAGGGCCTGGCCGACCGAAAAAAGGAAATAACCGACCATGATATAGAGGCCATTGTGGAGAATGAAATCCGCAGGGTGCCCGTCACCTACGAACTGGCCTACCTGCATACCAGCAGCGGCACCACTATTGTGCCCACCGCCACCGTGGGGCTTACCCGGGGTGATGAATTGCTGGAGGAGGCGGCTTGCGGCAACGGCCCGGTGGACGCTATCTGCAAGGCGGTGGACAAAATCACCGGCTACCACTGCCGGCTGGCGGGCTGGGGCATAAACGCCATCACCGCCGGCAAGGACGCCCTGGGCGAGGTTAACCTGCGCATAGCGGAAAACAACAACGAAAAGCTGTACATGGGCCGGGGCATCAGCACCGACATACTGGAAGCCAGCGCCCGGGCTTACGTTAACGCGGTGAACAAGATGATTTACGAGAAAAAGAACGGCAGACCGGCGGAGTAAAAAAAGCGCGCTCATTCGGTTCCCTCTACGCGCGCTTATTAATACTTTACTCCTTGATTCCGGCCGTAGATATGGCCGGGTATACTTTCCTTAAAGTATAAAAAAAACAGAGGTGAACGCAAAATGCCCATGACCATAACTGAAAAAATATTGGCCGCCCACGCCGGGACCGACGTGGTGGAACCCGGGCAACTGATCAACGTGCAGGTTGATCTGGCCCTGGGCAATGACATCACCGCCCCGGTGGCTATCCGCGAGTTCGAGCGCATCGGCGTGGAGACGGTTTGGGACCGGGACCGGGTGGTGCTGGTGCCCGACCACTTTGTGCCCAACAAAGACATCAAATCCGCGGAACAGGCCCTGCAGTTGAGGGAATTCGCCCGCAAACACAACCTGACCAACTACTTTGAAGTGGGCCGCATGGGTATTGAGCACTGCCTGCTGCCGGAACAGGGACTGGTGGGCCCCGGGGACCTGGTCATTGGCGCCGACAGCCACACCTGCACCTACGGCGGGCTGGGGGCTTTCTCCACCGGGGTGGGCAGCACCGATCTGGCGGCGGCCATGGCCCTGGGCGAAACCTGGCTCAAGGTGCCCGAAAACATCAAGTTCGTTTATAACGGCGAGCTGCCCCGCTGGGTGGGGGGCAAAGACTTGATTTTATACACCATCGGCCAAATCGGGGTGGACGGAGCCCTGTACATGGCCATGGAATTCACCGGCCCGGCGGTGGAGAGTTTGGGCATGGACGGACGGCTGACCATGGCCAACATGGCGGTGGAGGCCGGCGCTAAGAACGGCATTGTGCCCCCGGACGAGGTGACCCGCCGTTACGTGGAGGGCCGGGCCAAACGCCCGTACACCTTCTACCGGAGCGACCCGGATGCCCGGTACGCCCAAGTGTACGAGTTCGACGTCAGCAAACTGGAACCCCAGGTGGCTTTCCCCCACCTGCCCGAAAACACGCGCCCGGTCAGCGAAGCCGCCGGGGTGGACATCCACCAGGTGGTCATCGGCTCCTGCACCAACGGCCGCATGGACGACCTGCGGGAGGCGGCGGCGGTGCTCCAAGGGCACAAAGTAAACGACAACATCCGTTTAATTGTTATCCCGGGCACCCAGGAGATATACCGGCAGGCCCTGAAAGAGGGGATTGTCGAGCTGTTCATTGACGCCGGGGCGGCGGTGAGCACCCCCACCTGCGGGCCGTGCCTGGGCGGGTACATGGGCATTTTGGCCGGGGGCGAACGCTGCCTGGCCACCACCAACCGCAACTTCGTGGGCCGCATGGGCCACACCGAGAGCGAAGTGTATCTGGGCAACCCGGCCGTGGCCGCCGCCTCGGCGGTGCTGGGCCGCATAGCCGCACCCTGGGAGGTGGAATAAGTGACGATACAAGGCAAAGCGTGGAAATTCGGCGCCGACGTGGACACCGACGCCATTATCCCGGCCCGGTACCTCAACACCTCGGACCCGGCGGAACTGGCCAAACACTGTATGGAGGACGCTGACCCGGAATTTCCCAACAAGGTCAAACCCGGCGATATAATCGTGGCCGACAAAAACTTCGGCTGCGGCAGTTCCCGGGAGCACGCCCCCATCGCCATCAAGGCCGCCGGGGTGGGCTGCGTAATCGCCAAAACCTATGCCCGCATCTTCTACCGCAACGCTTTTAACATCGGGTTGCTCATATTCGAGTCACCCGAGGCGGCGGACGGCATCCGGGAAGGCGACGAGGTGGCGGTGGACCCGGGGCGGGGCGTGATAAAAAATTTGACCCGCAACCAGGAGTACCGGGCCACTCCGGTGCCGGAATTCATGCAGCAAATAATCGCCGCCGGCGGGCTGATTAATTACGTCTCCCGGCGCTTGCAAAAATAGGATCCATTGGAGTCTAATTGCGGCAACTTGCAACAATAACATCTTGCAACACCTGGCGCCAAAGCCGACGCAGCAACTATCATCAATTAGCATAGCGTGGCACCAAATCCGAAGGAGCGATTACCATTGTTTAAGATAACAGTTTTGCCCGGGGACGGTATTGGCCCCGAAGTTATTGCCGGCGCCCTGCGGGTGCTGCAGGCGGTGCAAAAGCGGGCCGGGGTGGAGTTCGCCACCCGGGAAGCCGCCATTGGCGGCAGCGCCTACGACCGGTTCGGCACCCCGCTGCCCGGAGAAACGCAGCAAGCGTGCTTGCACTGTGACGCCGTGCTGCTTGGTGCGGTGGGCGGCCCCAAGTGGGACGCGTTGCCGGTGCATTTGCGGCCCGAGGCCGGGGCGCTGCTGCCGCTGCGCAAACAGTTGGCGGTCTTTGCCAATATTCGCCCCACCAAGCTTCATTCGGCACTGGCCGAAGCCAGCACCCTGAAAAGGGAAGTTGTGGCCGGGTTGGACCTGGTGGTGGTGCGTGAATTGACCGGCGGGCTCTATTTCGGCGATAAGCGCCGGGAGGAACTGCCCGACGGGGGCCAAAAAGTTGTGGAAACCTTGGAATACAGCACCGGGGAAATCGAGCGGGTGGCCCGGATGGCCTTCGGAATGGCCCAAAAGCGCCGGGGCAAGCTGACTTCGGTGGATAAGGCCAACGTGCTGGAAAGTTCCCGTCTGTGGCGGGAAGTTGTTTCCGACCTGGCCGGCGAATACCCCGGAGTGGAGTTGGAACACATGCTGGTGGATAACTGCGCCATGCAAATGGTGCGCCATCCCCGCCAGTTTGACGTGCTGCTTACCGAGAACATGTTTGGCGACATCCTCAGCGACCAGGCCTCCCAGCTTACCGGTTCCATCGGCATGCTGCCGTCGGCCAGCCTGGGCGGCCAGGTGGGCCTGTACGAGCCCATTCACGGCTCGGCTCCCGACATCGCCGGGCAGGACATGGCCAACCCCATTGCCACCATACTGTCGGCGGCCATGATGCTGCGCTATTCATTTAACATGGAAGAGGCCGCCGCCCTGGTGGAACAGGCGGTGGAAGCCGTGCTGGAGGAAGGCTGGCGCACTGTCGACATCATGCAGCCCGGCATGCGCCGGGCGGGCACCGTCCAAATGGCCGGCCTGGTGGCGGAAAAGGTGGAACGGGGCCGAAGCTGATAAAGCCCGTACCGGTGCCGAAAGAAATAACGACCTGCCCCGGAGGGATAAATAAAAATGCCTAAAATAGAGATATATGATACAACGCTGCGCGATGGAGCCCAGGGTGAGGGCATTTCTTTTTCCGCCAAGGACAAAGTGAAAATAGCCCTTCGGCTTGACGAACTGGGTTTTCATTATATTGAAGGGGGCTGGCCCGGGTCCAACCCCAAGGATATGGTTTTTTTCGAGCTTATTAAAGAGCGCCGGTTAAACAATGCCCGCCTCACCGCTTTTGGCAGTACCAGGAAACCCGGCGTTGAGGCTGCCCAAGATGAAAATTTGCAGCAAATTGTCAAAGCCGGTGTTCCCGTGGCCACAATATTCGGTAAGACATGGGATTTTCACGTGAAATACGCCCTGCAAACCACCTTGGAAGAAAACTTGCAAATGATTGGAGAATCGGTGGCTTATCTCAAAGAAAAGGGCATGGACGTTTTTTACGACGCCGAGCACTTTTTTGACGGGTTCAAGGCCAACCGGGAATATGCCTTAGCCACCCTGCGGGCCGCCCGGGAGGGCGGCGCGGACAGGGTTATTCTCTGTGACACCAACGGCGGCCGTTTGCCCGGCGAAATACAGGCTATGGTTTCCGCCGTGGCGCGGGAATTAAGCGTACCTTTGGGCATCCACTGTCACAACGACGGCGAGCTGGCCGTGGCCAACTCGCTGATGGCGGTGCAGGCCGGCGTCGTGCAGGTGCAGGGCACCATTAACGGTTACGGCGAGCGTTGCGGCAACGCCAACCTTTGCTCGGTTATTTCCAACCTGGCTTTGAAGTGCGGCCTGGAGAGTTTGCCTGAAAGCAGCCTGGCCAAGCTTACCGAACTGTCCCGGTACGTCAGCGAAGTGGCCAACATGCATCCCATGAACAATCAACCTTACGTGGGGGGCAGCGCCTTCGCCCACAAGGCGGGTGTGCACGTCAACGCGCTGTTGAAAAACCCCCGGACATACGAACACATTGAGCCCGAAAAAGTGGGCAACCGGCGGCGGGTGCTGGTCTCCGAACTTAGCGGCATCAGCAACCTGCTTTACAAATCCCAAGAACTGGATTTGGGGCTGGGTCTGGAAAAAGAGGAAAACCGCAAGCTGCTGGAGGAATTGAAAGATTTGGAGAACCGCGGTTACCAGTTCGAGGGAGCCGAAGGTTCGTTCGAACTGCGCTTGCGCAAGGCTTTCCACGACTACCGAGAGCCCTTTTCCCTGGAGAATCTGAAAATATTGATTGAAATGCGGGACGGCACGGTTTACTCCGAGGCCATTATCAAGATGAACGTCAACGACCGGGTGGTGCACACCGCCGCCGAGGGCAACGGCCCGGTGAACGCCCTGGACAACGCGCTGCGCAAGGCCCTGGAGGAATCCTACCCGCAAGTGGCCGGCATGCAGTTGGCCGACTACAAGGTGCGGGTGCTGGACGGCAAAGACGGCACCGGCGCGCTGGTGCGGGTGCTGGTGGAAACCGGCGACGGTCACTGTTCCTGGGGCACCGTGGGCGTCAGCGCCAACATCATCGAAGCCAGCTGGCAGGCGCTGGTGGACAGCATTGCCTACGGCTTGCTGCGGCTGGAAACAAAAGACGAGGAAGACCCCCAAAAAATCACCGGCGTCTTTCGCGGCAAGTTCTAAACCAGGATAAGACAAGGGGACGGTTCCTTGTCTTATCTTTTCATATTTTAGGATATCTGGCAAAAGCAAAGGAAAAAAGCATCAAAAAGCCCACGCTCCAGGAACCGAATTAGTACGCTTTTTTCAGGGCTTCAAAACACTTTTTTGCATATGGCGAAAACTCGTGGAAGCCGGCAAGTTTGTCGCCCGGCTGTTCAGCGCAGAGAGCGCGGTTTTCCAAACCCTTTTGGCCGCAGCACCGCCTGATTTCGCAAGTTTGGCAATATTCAATCAACCTTTTTCCCACGGACAAACATCCGTCGCAATTGATATCTTCGGGTTTCACATTAAATTTGTACAGTTTGGCATACATACCGCATTTTTTTCCCCGGCAACGTCGTCATTGTTTTTAGTGGCCAAAAATGATGGACAGCTGGAGCAAATAAGCCCGCAATAAGCAATCATTTCAGACAACAAGTATCCCTCCTTTTAATGGCTGTTACCGGGAGCCATGCATTTTTGATGTTTTATCAACCGTTTTCTTCACCTATGCCGGAACTCCTGCCGGTGCGGGGCTGGCAGAGAGCAGGGATATTATTTAAGCATAACTAATTATTGCAAGAACATATTATACGCCATGCAGAGTGTTATTTGATTAATCCAAGAGGAGGAGGAAAGTAATGAGCTCTGTTACGGAATATCTCAATTATATCGATGGAAAATACACCGGCGGGGACTCGGTGGAATTTACCGACGTCATCAATCCGGCCAATAGCCGGACGGTGTTCAAAGTGGCCAAGGGAACCGAAGCCGATGTGGACAGGGCGGTGCAATCGGCGAAACAGACCTTGGAGTCCGGGGTCTGGTCGGGCAAGACTCCGGAAGAACGGGCCAATGTGCTTATGAACGCCGCCATGCTGATCTTTCTGAACAAGGATAAGCTGGCCAACCTGGAATCCGTCACATCCGGGGGCACCATCCGCCGCACCAGCACCGTGGACATAGCCATAACCGCCGCCACCTTTTATATGACGGCGTTAACTTTAAAGGAACTGCCCCGGGTTGAGCACGCCATGTGCCCGCCTTGGATAGTGCCGGTGCACAGCTACTGGAAAAGGGAACCGGTGGGTGTTTGCGCCGGAATAACCCCCTGGAATTACCCCATGATTCTGGCGGCTTGGAAAATAGCCCCGGCCCTGGCCATGGGCAACAGCATTGTGGTCAAACCGGCCAGCACAACGCCGGTGACCACCCTGGAAATGGCCGGCCTGCTGCGCATGGCCGGGCTGCCGGCCGGGGTTTTCAATGTGGTCTGCGGGCCCGGAGGGGCGGTGGGCGAACGGCTGGTTACCCACCCCGACGTGGACAAGGTGGCCTTTACCGGTTCCACCGAAGTGGGACGCAGGATTGCCCGGCTGGCATCGGACAGCATCAAGAGGGTCACCCTGGAACTGGGCGGCAAGTCCCCGCTGATTATCCTCGATGACGCCGACATGGACTTGGCCGTCAATGTTAGTTTGTTCGCTTTTCTGCTGAATTCCGGTCAGGTTTGCGAGTCCGGCACCAGACTGTTCGTTCCCCGGCACAGGCAGCAAGAGCTGGCGGAGCGCATGGTGGAAAAAATTAAAAAATTGACCATCGGAGACCAGCTTGATATGGCCACCGACCTGGGGCCAATTGCCAATGCCATGCAGTTGGACACAATCGTTAATTACGTGGAAACCGCCCAAAAGGAAGGGGCGGAACTGTTTTACGGCGGTCAAAGGCTTACCGGCGGGGACTACGGGCGGGGCTTTTTCTTTACGCCCACCATTTTTATTAACTGCCGCAACGACATGACCATCGCCAGGGAGGAAATATTCGGTCCGGTACAGTGCGTCATTCCTTACGACGATGTGGACGAGGCCGTGGCCATGGCCAACGAAACCATTTACGGCCTGGGCGCCGGCATATGCGGCAAAAACGTGGCCGAGACCCAAAAACTGGCGGCCAGGCTGCGGGCGGGCACGGTGTGGATCAACACCTGGCACATGCTGAGACCCGACGCTCCCTTCGGCGGCTACAAGCAGAGCGGCCTGGGCAGGGAAAACTGCTATCACGCGCTGTTGAACTACAGTGAGGTGAAGCACATCTGCCAGGACCTTACCCCCGGAGCGGATGACAAGTTCTTTAATCCTTTAATCGGGCTGAATAAATAATAAACCGGTCAGGTATAAAAGGGAGGTTGATTGTAATGGGAGCGCCGAGATATTTTGTGTGGGATTTTCATACCACTGTGGAAGTGGGTTCCGGTTGCCGCACCTTTGTTTGCCAGCGTTTTATGGAATTGGGCTGCCGGCGGGTGGCCCTGCTTACCGACCAAGGGCTGGTCAAGGCCGGTATAGTGGAGCAAATCGAGTCAATTTTTCAGGTGCAGGGGGGACCGGCTCTGGCCGGTATTTATGATAAAATAGAACAGGACGCGGCCAGCGGCGCTGTCAATGACTGCGCCAGGTGGTACCGTGAGATTGCGGCCGACGGCATACTGGCCGTGGGCGGGGGAAGCGTCCTTGATACCGCCAAGGGCGTTAAGGCCATGCTGGGCATGCAGGTGACCGATGTTAAAGAAATAATTTTGGGCAACATGGGTCTGTACCTGAAACCCCTGGGAAAACCGCTGGGAGTACCGCACGTGGCCATTCCCACCACCGCTGGCACCGGCTCGGAAGTTTCACCCATAGCGGTAATTTACAATGAAATGATGAAGATCAAGGCGGATTTGATTCACCCGTACCTTCCGGCGGACGTGGCGCTGCTGGACCCGGACCTGACGGTGGGACTCTCCCCTAAAATGACCGCCCACACGGGATTTGACGCGTTGTGCCACGCGGTGGAGGGGCTGAGTTCGCCGGGCGCCAACTGCATGATCGATTCCCTGGCCCTGCAGGCCATCAGGCTGATTGCCAAAAATCTGCCGCTGGCCGTTGCGGATGGCGCAAACCTGGAGGCCCGCACCAAAATGCTGGTGGCCAGCAATATGTCCATAATGAGTTTTGCCATGTCCGGGCTGTTTTATCCCGTGCATAATATTGCCCATGCGGTGGGAGCGCAGATGAGGATACCTCACGGGGAAACCAACGCGGTGCTTCTGCCGGTGGTGATGGAAAAACTCCCCCGCCACTACCTGCCTAAAGCTGAAGAACTGGCCCGGGCCTTTGATGTGCATATTAAGGGCATGGCCCCGGAAGAGGCGCTGAAAGCGGCGGTGGAGGCGGTGCGTTCCCTGCAGCGGGAGTGCGGGGTGGAACCGGTATTTTCGTCCAAAGTGCGCAAAAATGTCTTGGGAAGTCTTTACTGGTCCGTAAAAATCGATCCCGCCGGGATGTTGTACCCTCTGCCCGAAGACGTAATCAAAAACATACTGGCAAATTGTTTCGAGATTGAATAAGCCAAGCAAGACAAGGGGCGGCTCCTTGTCCTGTTTTTATTTTATACTCTTTGGAAAGTATACCCGGCCATTAGAGGTCAGGGGACACACCTCTTCGAGGAATGTTCCCAACTTAGGCCGGATTCAAGGATAAGAGTGTTAAAAAAGCGCACGCGGAGGAACTGAACAAGTGTGCTTTTTTTATAAAGTATAATTGTAGTAAGAATCAGCGTGCGGGACAAAAAAACCGTTCCCTGTTCTTTTTGTGAGGGGCTGGAGTATTGGGATTTTTATTGGCGGTACAATTTTTAACGAGAATACCGGTTGCTGTCCGGGGCGGCGTGGAAGAAAGAAGTATGGCTCGTTCCATGGCGTTTTTTTCCCTGGTGGGGGCGCTGCTGGGAGCCGGCGCCGCTGCTTTGCATGCCTTAACGTCTCTGGTTTTCGCGCCTGCGGTGAGCAGTCTGGCGGCTTTGGCGTTTTTAATCATCATTACCGGCAATCTGCACGGGGACGGTTTGATGGATACCGCCGACGGGCTTTTCGGCGGCAAATCCCGGGAACGGATGCTGGAAATAATGAGGGACAGCCGGGTCGGTTCCCACGGGGTAACGGCGGGTGTATTGGTATTGCTGGCAAAGTACGTGCTGTTGATCCAAATGCCCGCAACCGCGCAGGGAGCGGCGATAATTATGGCGGTGGCGCTGGGCCGCTGGTCCCAGGTTTATGGGGCGGCCTTTTACCGGTATGCCCGCTCCGCCGGGGGGACCGGGGACTTTACCGTCCATGTGGGTTGGCGGGAAGTGTTTTATAGCTCGTTGACCGTTGTGCTGTTAGCGGTACTGTTGCTTGGGTGGCACGGATTAATCCCGCTGGCTGCGGCTCTGGCCGGCGCCGCGTTACTGGTATGGTATATGGCCGGAAGAATCGGGGGAATAACCGGGGACACCCTGGGGGCTGCCAGTGAATGTGTCGAAGTGCTGACCCTGGCGTCGCTCCTGGCTGTTTTTACCAAGTTCGACGTGAGTTTATTTAATACATTAAAGGAGATATTGCTATGACTTGCCAACTGCACAAGGTGATTTCCGAGATTAAACCGGTCAGCCGGGAATGGCGCCGGCAGGCCAAAGACTATCTGGGCCGGCTGGCCATTCCCCCGGGGAGCCTGGGTGAGCTCCTGGTTCTGGCGGAACAACTGGCGGGCATCAAAGAAACCCTGCGTCCTTCCGTCAAAAGAAAAGTGATTGTCACCATGGCCGGGGATCACGGCGTTGTCCGGGAAGGGGTGAGCGCCTTCCCCCAGGAGGTCACTCCCCAAATGGTGAACAACTTTGTTGTGGGCGGAGCCGCCATCAACGTGTTGGCGGAAACCGCCGGCGCCTCGGTGGTGGTGGCGGATATGGGAGTGGCCGCCGATTTGGACGCGCTGGCCCGGGAAGGGAAAATTCTATCCTATAAAATTGACCATGGAACCCGCAATATGGTCCGAGAACCCGCCATGACCCGCCAGCAGGCCCGGCGGGCGCTGGAGAGCGGCATGGAAATCGCGGGCCGGCTGGCGCGTGACGGTGTGGAGCTGTTGGCCACGGGGGATATGGGCATCGGCAATACCACTCCCAGCAGCGCTATTTTAGCCGCGCTGTCGGGACGCCCGGTCCGCCAGGTTACCGGCCGGGGGACGGGAATCAGCGACGAGGCGCTGGAGAATAAAATCAGGGTCATTGAAAAAGCCATGGACGTGAACCGCCCCGACCCGAAGGACCCGGTGGATGTGCTGGCCAAGGTGGGGGGATTTGAGATTGGCGGCATTGCCGGGGTCATCCTGGGGGCGGCCTATCACCGGGTGCCCGTGGTGGTGGACGGGTTTATTTCCTCCGCCGGGGCGCTCTTGGCCAAGGCTTTGGCGCCCAACTCGGTTGAATACATGATTGCGGCGCACCGTTCCCTGGAATACGGGCACCAGTTCATGCTGGAAGAGCTGGGGCTCAACCCGCTGCTGAATTTGAACCTGCGCCTGGGCGAAGGCAGCGGGGCGGCGCTGGCGATGAATATTGTGGAATCCGCGGCCCGGGTCATCAATAAAATGCTCACCTTTGAAGACGCCGGGGTGAACAGCGGGCCGGTGGCATAAAGGAAGTGAGCGGCCGGTGAAATCATTGCCTTACCTGAACCATGACCCCCAGGCAGCCGGTCCCCAGTACCTCGAAGATTTGGCCACGGCTTACTGGCACTCGGAGGCCCTCTTCACCGCCGTGGAATTGGGGCTGTTCACTCTGCTTGAATCCGGGGGGAAAACGCCGCGGGAGATGGCCGGGGATTTGGATTTGCACCCGGAAGGGCTGCGGCGGTTTCTGCAAGCTCTCTGCGCTTTGGGGCTGCTGGACCGGCATGGAGAAACATACTTTAACACCAACATATCCCGCAGATTCCTGGTGCGGGGCGGGGAAGATTACCAGGGAGATTCCATTTTGTGGAGAAAGAATATACAACCCAACTGGCGCAGTCTGGATGGCTGCCTCAGGCAGGGGGGCAGGGTTAATTTTGCCCGGCGGGACGAGGAACCCCAAGGGTTAATCAGGCGTATGCGCACATACAGCCGGGCCATGGACTGCGTGGCCCGGGTCAAGGTCAAAGAGATAGTGCCTTTTTTTGCCGGCGCGCCCCTGGCGGGGGAGATACTGGATGTTGGTTCGGGCGCCGGCGCCGTTTCAGCCGGGTTTTTAGAGCATTTTCCCGGGCTGCGGGCCACATTGATGGACCTTCCGGAGGTGCTGGACTATGCCGGCGAACTGTTGCGGGAAAAGGAATATTACCACCGGTGCCACTTTTGTCCCGCCAATATACTGGAGCCTTGGCCGGTGCCGGCGGGGCGCTTCGACCTGGTCATCCTTTCCAATATAGTGCACGCCTATGCCCAAACCGAGATGGTCAAGCTTTTGGACCGAGCCGCGGCGTGCCTTAAAGAAGACGGGATATTGCTGATCCACGATTTCTTTGGCGAACACTATCCCCAAAAAGCGGCTTTATTTGATTTGAACATGTTTGTCAATACCTTTAACGGCAGGGTTTATCCCGCCGGGTGGCTCAAAGAGCAACTGGCCCTGCGGAGACTCCACACGACGGAACTGCTGCCCCTGGCGTCGGACACCGCCCTGTTGCTGGCCGGAAAAAGCCCGGCTGTTTTGCGGCGACTTTGTTTGGACCCCGGCGCCCGGCTTGCGGCCGCCATAAAAGAAATGGGATTTCGCAGTGTCAGCCCCATTCCGGCGGAGGCGGTGCAGGTTGTGGAATGGGCTCATTTGCGCTGCCGGTTCGGCTGCGGCAGCTACGGGAAACCCCATTGCCGACCGGACAGCCTCACCCCGGGAAAAACCAGGGCCATGCTGGGGGAGTATACCCGTTGCTTGCTTCTGGCAGGGGTTCCGCCCACCGGGGATTTTCAGCGCCGTGTGCTGCAAGCCGAAAAAGTCGCCTTTAAAGCAGGCTTTTACAAAGCTTTTGCTCTTTGGGCCGGGCCCTGCGCCCTCTGCGACGCCTGCGCCACGGACGGAATTTGCCGCAACACCAGGGATGCCAGGCCTTCCATGGAAGGGTCCGGCATCGACGTGTTTGCAACGGTGCGGCGGGCGGGGCACAACCTGCGGACACTGGGGGACCAAGGTGAATTTATCAAATATTTCGGGATTCTATTATTGGAGTGATGGCGGTGCGGGTGCTGCTGATCCAAACCCCTTCGGTGGAAGGGTTGGCCCGGGAAAAAGTTTATCCCATTGGCTTAGCTGCCCTGGCCACCCACCTGAAAAAGGCCGGCCATGCAGTTGAACTGCTGGACATGAATATTGAAACCGACCCCTTTGGCGCCGTAAAGGACAGGCTGCTGGGCCGCCGGCCCGAAGTGGTGGGTCTGTCGTTGCGCAACATCGACCCCCTGGCCAACAAGACCAGTTCCCTGGTTCCACCCTTTGTCGCCACGGCGCGGCTGGTGGCGGCGCTTCTTCCCCGGGCCTGGATCGTGGCCGGGGGAACCGGGTTTTCACTCTTTCCCCAACGTCTTATGGGTGAACTGCCCGAAATCCATTACGGCATAGTCGGGGAAGCCGAAACCTCCTTGCCGGCCCTGCTCGGCTCTTTGGACAGCCCGCCGGACTTAAAAGGCCTGTGCTACAGACGGGGCGCTAAGGTGCTGGTTAATCCGCCTGCAACGGGCTACGACATGACCCGGTACGAGGTTCCGTCCAGGGAGTTCCTGTCGCCCGGGCTTTACGAAGAGATTAATAATTACGTCCCGGCCGTGGGGATTGAAACCAAGCGGGGCTGCCCCCTGCACTGCACATATTGCGTTTATCCCCGGCTTCAGGGCAAAAAATTGCGCTGCCGCCAACCCGCCGGGGTGGTGGATGAAATGGAATTTTTACATAAAGAGTATGGCGTTAAGGATTTTCACTTCAATGACCCGGTGGTGAACATTCCCTGCGGCCACCTGGAGGAAATTTGCCGGGAGGTACTGCGCCGAAAGATCAGAATCGCCTGGAGCGGCTTTTTTCGGGAAGACCATTTGGATGAGGGTAATGTCGGCCTTTTTGAGGAAGCCGGGTGCAATTGTTTTTCCTTTTCCCCGGACGGCCTGTGCGAGGAATCGCTGCGGATTTTGGGCAAAAATCTCGGCGTCGGTGATATTTTAAAGGCGGCCGGCCTTGCCGCCGCCACAGATGTTGTCGCCATGTACCACTTTATGGTCAACGTGCCCGGAGAAAGCGGCGAGACCATTGCCAAGGGGCTGCGCCTGCTGGATCGTCTTTACGAACTGCACAGCGCCAAAAGAAACCTGGGCACGGTGGTGCTGAACAATATCCGCATATTGCCCGGCACCCCCTTGGCGGAGACAGCCGGCAGAGAAGGGGTTATCCGGCCTGAAACCGACCTGCTTTACCCGGTGTATTACAACCCGCCCCCTTATGAAACCCTGCGCTACCGGCTGGAAGCTTATCATTTGCAGAGAAATGTGTTTATGTGGCAGAAAGTGAGGGAGGCCAATGAAAATACTCTTGCTGGAGCATCCGCGCCAAGTGGCCGGGGCGCGGTGCAATGATATTGCCAACACTCCGCTGTCCTCATGCCTGATCACCGGTTACGCCGCCGGTATGCTGGCCCGCCAGGGGCATGAGATTAAAATTGTGGAGGGGTACCTGGAGCGCCTTTCCTATAGTGAAATTTACCGGGAGGTAAAGGAGTTCGGGCCGGATATGTTGGGGGTGCACATGGTCTACCACTGGGAGCGGGACGAAGGCCTTTTTGCCTTTCTGGGCAAAATCAAGGCTGAAGGAACAGCTCCCTTTATCGCTGCTTACGGGTTTTATCCCACCTTTGCCTTTGAGGAAATCATGGGGCACTGCCGGGCCGTCGACGCGGTGGTTATGGGCGAGCCGGAATATACCTTGGCCCGGCTGGCGGAGAAACCACGCCCCGTGGTCCATCTGCAAGAGATTCCCGGGCTGGCCCGGCGGGACGAGTCCGGCGCTACCCGGGTTCGACGCCGGGAGCCCGTGGCAAACCTGGACCTTTTGCCTCCCCCCGTCCGCACCGATGCCATGCTGCGCTTGCCGGAAATCAATATCGAAGGCAGCCGGGGTTGCTACGGGGGATGCTCTTTTTGTTATATAAACGCATTTTATGCAAGGGGACGCGCGGGTGGCCGCGGTGTTTCCCGGTGGCGGGGGCGCGGTCCCGAGAGTATTGTGGCCGAGATAGACGAGCTGACGGCAGCATTGGGGCAAAAGGACTTTTATTTTGTCGACCCGAACTTTTTCGGTCCCGGGCGGCAGGGTCAGGACCGGGCGCTGCGGTTGGCCTCCCTGCTGAAAGAGCGCGGCGTGCGATTCGGCATCGAGGCCCGGGTGAACGATATCCACGATGCAACTATCGCCGCCTTGGTGGAGGCGGGTTTGCGGCATATACTCATCGGCCTGGAGAGCGGCGGGGACGAGTCGTTGCAACGGTTGAACAAAATGACCACCGTGGCCCAAAATGAAAGAGCGCTGCGGATTCTCCGGCGGCACGGGATAGAACCCAATGTGGGTTTTATCATGTTTGAACCGGATTCTTCACTGGAAGATATCCGGATGAATTTTGCATTCCTAGAAAGGAATAATTTGCTGAAGGATTTGCCCGTTACCGCCAATGTGCTCTACCACCCGCAAATTATTCTGCAGGGCACCCGGGCCTACCACAAACTGCGGGAGGAAGGGCGGCTGAAGCTCCTTGCCACCACTTACGAAGGAACGGCCGGCTTCGCCGACAGTCGGGTGGCGGCGCTGGCCCGAATAATGAGCGGTATCACCAATTGTCTTTTCATGCGGATGGACGGCATCTGGAGCGGAAAGACCCAAGGGCCTAAAGAAGCGCCGGCGGTTTATGCCCGATTAAACCAGGCCTTGATCGACTGTTTTACCGGTACTTTGCATCAATTGGAATCCGGTAAACAATTTTCGCCGGCAGAAATGGCGGCTTTGGTACATGAAGCTGAGCGGGAGATCAATACTTTGTCAAGATGATATGGGACACAAGGTACACGCCCTTCCTGTCCCTGATTGTCCGTTAATCTTTTGCATTTATTCCAATCCTTTAAAACTTTGCTCTCCATATAATCTTGTACGGTGTAATATATGTCCGATAAAACCGTTGACATATTAAATCCACCTTTCAAGACCTGTTTGCCTTATAATTTTATCATATTTCCATAATCCAGCAACACCTTCCCGGGCGCTCCGTAATTCCAGCATCTGTGGTTAGCAATAGCAACACTAGTATATTCAAGAAAATTACAATCCGGCAGGAGATAACGGTGTAAATAAGGAATTGGTATTACCAGTATACCATCTTAGATTTTTATTAATAACCGGTTGTCGCGGATTAGAGGTGGATGGGTTTGTCTTACCTGTTGGTATTGGTGGCGGCGGCGGCATGGGCCAGTATAGGCATACCGGCGGAAAAGCTTTTTACCATCGGCCTTGAACCCAAAGAGGTAATCTGGTTTAGGGCGGCTGTTTGTTTCTCCGCCATGACCTTGATCACCATAATTTTTAACAGGCCCAGACTCAAAATAGCGCTGCGGGATGTTCCTTTATTTTGTTTATATGGTTTTGTCAGTGTTGCCCTGTTTTATTACGCTTACCTCAATACTATTGATAAAACAGGCGTAGCCATGGCCGTCATTCTTTTATATACGGCGCCGGCCATGGTGGTGCTGCTTTCCAGGTTTATTTTCCATGAAGCTATTAATACAAAAAAAATACTTTGCATCATACTGACGGTGACCGGCTGTTTCCTGGTAGTTAAAGGTTACGACACAGCTAATTTAATATTGAATATGTCGGGTATTTTACTGGGCTTGTTGGCTGGATTTTGTTTTGCCATGTACTCTATATTTGGTAAAAAGACTTCCGCTCACCACCATCCCTGGACCGTGATCATATATACCCAAGGTTTTGCCCTGCTATTTTTATCCATTTTACATTTCCCCGCCGGGGTATTTACCGCCCAGCACCAAAGCGCGGTTTGGCACTACCTGCTATATATAGGATTGGTACCCACGTTGCTGGCTTATTTATGTTACACTACCGCTTTGAAAAAAATTGAAGCCGGTTTGGCCAGCATTATTGCCACCTTGGAACCTGTTATGGCCGTATTTTTTGCCTATATCTTTTTGGGGCAGGTGCTCGACCCCATTCAAACACTGGGCGCCGCGCTGGTGATTGCGGCGGTGATTACTGTGCAGCTCCCGGGTAGGGCGGGCTTTTTTAAACATGGCCTCAGGCAAGGCAAATCTCCAAATATAAACAAACAACCCGCGCAAATTACTTCCGAGTATGGTGTATATACCACCCAATCAAACCGTTGGGAAAAAACCCGCCTTTAAACATCAATTGCTTGTTTAATCTCAAGATATGGCGCTGTAAGAGTTGCAAGCGAAATGCCATCCATTTAGCTGCCGGGTTCAAATATGCACCGGCGTTTGTCCTAAAACTCACACGCTCTTTGAGCCAGGCTCCTATGTAAATCTTTCCGCATAATACCAAACCCCCTTCAATAGTTTTTTCAGGAGGAATTAGATAGGACAAAGAACCGCTCCCGTCTTATTTGGCCGAGGGATAAAATTTACTTATGCTGCCACTGCACCGACCCGGCAAATGTGTTAAAATAATAGCATGGGCTTGATTTATTGAGCAAGGTGGTGCGGCGCGTGGAATATTTAAATCAACTCAAAATTAACCTCGACTTGTTTAATATCACCAGCATAATTGATATTCTCATTGTGGCCTTTGTGCTGTACCGCTTAATGCTGCTCATTCGGGGCACCCGGGCCGTACAGTTGATTAAAGGCCTGGTGGTGCTGTTGGCGGCCACGGCGTTGAGCAGCCTGCTGAACCTGGATACCGTGCACTGGCTGCTGAAACAGACCATGACAGCCCTGGTGGTGGCGTTGCCCATCGTGTTTCATCCCGAGCTGCGTCGCGCCCTGGAAAAGCTGGGCGGCGGCGATTTTTTCGCCCGGCCCTTGAACCAGATGGCCGAGGGTGACCGCAGCGCCCTGATCAGCGAGGTGGTCCGGGCCGCGCAGAGCATGTCGGCCTCCCGCACCGGAGCGCTTATCGTGCTGGAACGCAGCACCGGGCTGCAAGAACATATCGACACCGGCATCAAGATGGACGCCGAGGTAACGGCTGAACTTTTGATGAATATTTTTATTCCCCGGTCCCCGATGCACGATGGAGCCGCCATCATCCGGGGGAACCGCATCCAGGCGGCGGCCTGCATGCTGCCGTTATCCGAAAGCCGCGAATTAAGCCGGGAACTGGGCACCCGGCACCGGGCGGCGGTGGGGCTGACTGAACACTCCGACGCCCTGACGGTGGTGGTTTCCGAAGAGACCGGATCCGTGTCACTGTCCCAGGAGGGCAGCCTTTACCGGCGGCTGAACGAGGCCGGCCTGCGGGAACTGCTGAACAAGTTCCTGCAACCTACTTCCACCAAGAGGAATGCTTTTTCCTCCCTTTGGCAGCGGAGGTGAAAACTTGGTTTTTAAATGGAGAGACAACTCCATCCGCATAATATCGGTTTTAATTGCCGTGCTGCTGTGGGTTTATGTCACCAACGAGCAGAACCCGGTTACCGACCAGACCTTCATTATCCCGCTGGTGGCCCGGGACAGTCCCGAGGAATACGATGTCGAAGGGCTGCCCGGCACGGTCAGCGTGCGGGTCAGGGGCGCCAAGAACGTCATCGATACCCTGCAGCGCGAGGATTTTTCGGCCCGGGTGAACCTTGCCGGTATTAAAAAAGCCGGCCGGCAGGACCTGGCGGTGCAAATTGCGGCGCCGCCGGAGGTGGAAGTGCTGTACACGTCTCCCTCGCTGGTGCAGGTGCGGGCGGAAAAGATAGTGCAAAAAAACGTGCCGGTGTCGTTGTCCCTGCGGGGCACGGTGGCCGCGGGGGTGCAGGCGGGCCAGCCGGCGCTGCGTCCGGCGGTGGTGACGGTCCGGGGGCCGGCCTCGCTGCTGGAGGAAATAAGACGGCTGAATGTGTCCCTTGATGTATCCGGCATTGATGAAACAATAGTGCGGGAGCTGCCGTTGCAAACCGGCGTGGAGGGCGTTACTGCCAACCCGGACCGGGTTACGGTGACGGTGCCGGTGACAGCGCTATCCATCAGGAGTCTGCCGGTGCGCCTGCGCCTGACCGGCGAGCCCGCTCCGGGCTACCAAGTCGGCGATACCGCGGTAAGTCCCCAAACGGTGCAGGTAACCGCCAAGGATGAGGTAATTCGGGGGCTGACGGCGGTAAGCACTATGGCGCTGGATATTTCCGGCCTGACCGGTGACGAGGAAAGGGAAGTGATTCTGATATTGCCCGACGGGGCCCGTGCCGTGGAGCCCGACCGGATCACGGCGACGGTGCGGATCACTCCGGTGGAAGAGGAGCAGCCTGCGCCTCCCACACCGCCTACGCCCGTGCCGCCGCCGGAGGAAGAAAACAATACCCAATAAAGGTAACTAAAACGGTTAAAAACTACAAACCCCGCACAAGGTTGCTTAAATTAATCTTGTTGCGGGGTTTTGTGAACTATTGAATAGGTAAAGTGACACAATATTCGGGTCTTTTTCTATTTTGGCCTCCAGCTCGGGCAGGTATTTCAAGCACTGGTGTTTAACGTTTTTATTGGCCATGTTAATCACCCCGACATCAAGATTAGCCTTAGGTGTGGCTTTGACGGCTTGGTCCGGCGGGCCGGCGTCTGCCGGATGTGGCTGTAAGACAGCGCCGGGCCGGCCAAATGTCAAGGTTTGCCTGTTTGCCGGCTTGCCAACCTCATGGGAAAATGCCGTAATTAAACACATGGCCGGGGAGGTTGAACTATGAGACGCTGGAACGGTTGGGGAGACGATTCGGTGCACTACCCGGTTACCCCGGAGACCATGGCATTTTTAGAAAAAAAACTGGGGCCGGGCAAACCGCCCAAGGATATTTCCCTGTCCGAAGCGGTTGCCGGGGTGCCGGTTTCCCGGTTGCCTGAGCACCCGTTAATTAGCACCGACGCCCTGGAAAGGCTGCGGCACAGTGCCGGCCAGAGTTTGGCCGACTGGATCAACTTGCGCGGCGGCACAGTGCCGGCTTTTCCCGACGGGGTGGCCTTCCCGGCCACGGAGCGGGAGGTGCGGGCGGTGCTGCGCTACGCCCAAGATACCGAGGCCCGGGTTATTCCCTACGGCGGTGGCACCAGTGTGGTGGGTCACCTGTCTGCCGGTAGCGATAACGACCGCCGGCCGGCGCTGACGGTGGACATGGGCCGGATAAACAGCTTGCTGGAATTGGACGAGGCCAACCACCTGGCCACCTTCGAGGCCGGGGTGCGGGGTCCGGCTTTGGAAAAAGCGTTGCGGGTCATGGGGTTCACCCTGGGACATTACCCCCAGTCCCACGAATATTCCACCCTGGGTGGCTGGGTGGCCACCCGCTCGGCGGGGCAGTTTTCTTTGGGTTACGGGCGCATTGAGCGCCTGTTTGCCGGGGGAATGGTGGAAACCCCGGTGGATTCTCTGCCGTTGCCGGTGCTGCCGGCCTCGGCCGCCGGCCCGGACCTGCGGGAAATAGTTTTGGGTTCCGAGGGCCGGCTGGGCATCATTACCCGGGCGGCGGTGCGGGTAAAGCCGCTGCCCGAAGTGGAGAGTTTTCACGCCGCCTTTTTCCCCGGCCTGGAGCAGGGGGTGGCGGCGGTGCGGGACCTGGCCCGATCGTCGTTGCCCCTGGCCATGCTGCGCCTCAGCCTGCCGGAGGAAACCGATAACATCCTGACCCAGGCCGGAAACAGCCCGGCTCTTAAATTGCTTAAAGGTTGGTTGAATATCCAGGGAGTTAAAGAGGGCCGGTGCATGCTCCTGTACGGGGCCGTGGGCGGGCGCAAGCAAGTGCGCCGGGCTCTGAGCGGAGCGCGGGAAATTATCGGGCAACGCCGGGGCGTCTCGGTGGGAGCCGGCCCCGGCCGCAAATGGCAGAAGCAGCGTTTCCTGGTGCCCTACCTGCGCAACACTCTGTGGGAGGCCGGCTACGCCGTGGACACCCTGGAAACGGCGGTGACCTGGAGCCGGGTGCCCGCCACCGTGCAGGCGGTGGAATCCGCTCTGCGCAACGGGCTGCGGGATATCGACGAGAAGGTGTATGTGTTCACCCACCTGTCCCATGTTTACACCCACGGGTCCAGCATCTATACTACATACCTGTTCCGGGTGGCGGACCACCCGGCGGAAACCATGCGCCGCTGGAAACAATTGAAAACCAGGGCCAGCGAGACCATTGTAAGCTATGGCGGCACCATCAGCCACCAGCACGGGGTGGGGGTGGACCACCGGGCGTACCTGGAGGCCGAAAAAGATGACTTGGGCATGGAAATGCTGCGTTCCATTTGCCGCACCATGGACCCCGCCGGGATGATGAACCCCGGCAAGCTGCTGTAGGAGGTGGTCCGGTGACCGGGCGCGAGGAAAAACTGCAACAGATGCGACAGCCCTGGGATATTATCGTGGTGGGAGGCGGCATCACCGGGGCCGGTGTGTTGCGTGAAGCGGCCGGCCTGGGTCTGCGCTGTCTGCTGTTGGAACAGCGGGACTTCGGGTGGGGCACCTCCAGCCGGTCGGGGAAACTGGTGCATGGCGGCCTGCGCTATTTGAAACAGGGGCAGGTGCGAACCACCCGGCACTCGGTGCGGGAGCGGGAAAAGCTGTTGCGTGAATACCGGGGCTTGGTGGAACCGCTGGAGTTTATGCTGCCCGTCCGCCGGGGCGCTTTCCTGGAGGCCGTGGCGCTGCGGGCGGGGCTGACGCTGTATGACCTGCTGGCCGGGCACAAAAGCTGCCGTCGGTGCGACGCCGCCGGGGCCGCCCGGCTGGTGCCGGAATTGGGCGTTTCAAATATGGCCGGCGCCTTTCTGTACCGGGACGCCGGCACCGACGACGCCCGGCTGGTGTTGCGGGTGTTGGGGCAGGGGCAAAAATTGGGCGGCGCGGCGCTTAACTACGTGCGGGTGGAGGAACCGTTGCCGGACCGGTCGGGCCGGGTGCGGGGCCTGGCGGTCCGGGACGTCCTGGCCGGCGGCACCGCGGAAATACAAGCCCGGGTGGTAATCAACGCCACCGGTGTATGGGCCGACCAACTGCGCGGCCGGCTGGGAGCCGAACCCCGGCTGCGCCCCCTGCGGGGCAGCCACCTGATATTTTCCCGGCGGCGCTTCCCCCTGCGGCTGGCGGTGAGCTTTGCGCACCCCCGGGACCGGCGGCCGGTGTATGTATTCCCCTGGGAGGGGGTCACCCTGCTGGGCACCACCGATGTCGACCATTTGCCGCCCCTGGACGTGGAACCCCGCATCAGCCCGGAGGAGGGGCAGTACCTGTTGGATGGGGTGAGGCACGTGTTTCCCTCTTTGGAATTGACCCCCGGCGACGTTGTCTCCACATTCGCCGGGGTGCGGCCGGTGGTGCATACCGGCCAAAAAGACCCCTCGAAGGAATCCCGGGACCACGTAATATGGGACGACGACGGCCTGGTTACGGTGACCGGCGGCAAGCTGACCACCTTCGGCCTGCTGGCCCGGCAGGCGCTGGCCCGGGCCGGGAAATGGCTGGACGGCGCCGGTTGTGGGGCGGGTTCCGGCTCCGGCGCCTTCCGGAGAAGCGCCGGCCAAGTGGAACAGGCCGCCGCCGGACCCGGGGGCGCGGCGGCGGCCTGCGGGGAACCCGACAAGGGGCATCTTTGCCGGCTGTACGGGCGTTATGGTCCCGACGCCGACGCCCTTTTGGCCGAGGCCGGTCCCGGCGGGCTGGAAACCGTGCCGGGCACGGAAACGCTGTGGGTGGAACTGCGCTGGGCGGCCCGCCGGGAGGCGGTGGTGCACCTGGACGACCTGCTGCTGCGCCGCACCCGCCTGGGGCACCTGCTGCCGGCAGGCGGCGCCGGCCTGGTCCGTCGCCTGCGGCGCGAGTTGCAACCCGTCCTGGGTTGGGACGACCGGCGTTGGGACAGCGAGTGGCGGCGTTATACAGATTTATTGTTTAATTACCCGGCCGGGGAATCAGTTTGGAGCTGAGAGACATGCACAAGGAAATGGTACTGGCTATCGACGTGGGAACCCAAAGCGTGCGCGCCCTGGCTTTCGAGCCCAACGGTCGTCTGGCGGATTCGGTGCGCATAATATATCCCACACCTTACAATTCGCCCCGGCCCGGCTGGGCCGAGCAGGACCCCGACTTTTACTGGCGCAACCTGGCGGAGTCCTGCCGCAAGCTGTGGGACAGGGGTAACGTGGCCCCGGATTCCCTGGCGGCGGTGGCCGTCACCTGCCAGCGGTCCACCATCATCAACCTGGACCAAAAGGGCGAGTCGCTGCGCCCGGCCATGGTCTGGCTGGACCAGCGCCGCGCCCGCAGGCTGCCCCCGGTGGGGCCGCTGTGGTCGGCCATCTTTGGGATAACCGGCCTTACCGGCACGCTGCGCCACGTGCAGGCCGAATCCGAGGTCAACTGGCTCAGGGAAAACCAGCCTTCGGTCTGGGACAGAACCGCCCATTACCTGTTCCTGTCGGGTTACCTCGCCTACCGGCTCACCGGTGAGTTTACCGATTCCACCGGCTGTCAGGTGGGCTACATACCCTTTGATTATAAAAACCGGGCCTGGCCGTCGCCCAACCACTGGAAGTGGCGGGCCATTCCCATATCGCCCCAAACTTTGCCGGCGCTGGTGCCGCCGGGCTTGCCCCTGGGCGAGATCAGCGCCGAAGCCGCCCGGGTCACCGGTCTGCCCCGGGGGCTGACGGTGATTGCCGCCGCTTCGGACAAGGCCTGCGAGGTACTGGGCGCCGGTTGCCTGCAGCCCCATCAAGGCTGCGTGGGATACGGCACCACCGCCACCATCAACGTCAACTCCCGCCGTTACATTGAACCCGTACCCCTGATCCCGGCCTACCCAAGCGCCTGCCCGGACAGTTACAATCTGGAAGTGCAGATTTACCGGGGTTTCTGGTTGGTCTCCTGGTTCAAGGAGGAATTCGGCGGGCAGGAAGAGACTCTGGCCAAACAGTCCCGGCTTGAAACCGAGGAACTGCTGGACCGGCTGGCGGAAAGGGTGCGTCCCGGCTCGGAGGGGCTGGTGCTGCAGCCCTTCTGGTCGCCGGGGGTCAGGTATCCCGGCCCCGAAGCCGGGGGCGCGGTGATCGGTTTCAACGGTTCTCACACCAGGGCCCACTTGTACCGGGCGCTGCTGGAGGGGCTGGCCTTCGCCGTCCGGGAAGGGCGGGAACGTATCGAGAAACGCACCGGGACGCCGGTAAACGAATTATTCGTGTGCGGCGGCGGCTCCCGCAGCGACGTGGTGATGCAGATTGCCGCCGACATGTTCAACCTGCCGGCGGCCCGTACCTCGGTTTACGAGGCCTCCGGGCTGGGGGCGGCCATCCTGGCGGCTACCGGCGCGGGGCTGCACTCCGACCTGGGCGCCGCCGTGCGGGAAATGACCGGCGCCGGCCGGGTGTTCGAGCCGCGGCCCGACGCGGCCCGGGTATACGATGAGTTGTACCACGGGGTTTACCGCCGCCTGTACCGCCGGCTGCGCCCCCTGTACAAGACACTTTTTGCGTGGAAGGGAAACTAGCGCGGCGGCGCGAATTATTTTTCATCTTAATCAATTTCAAGGCGGTGATTTTTTGGAGACCGGCTTTTCCTTTATTCATGCCGCCGACCTGCACCTGGACAGCCCCTGGCGGGGTTTTGCCGATTTGGAACAGGTTGACGGGGACACCCGGGAGAATATACTGCGCCAGTTGCGGGAGTGCACCTTCGCCGCCCTGGACAATATTGTGAACGCCTGCGTTACCCGCCGGGCCGACTTTTTGGTGCTGGCCGGGGATATCTACGACCTGGCCGACCGCGGTTTGCGGGCCCAACTGCGCTTCCAAAAAGCCTTGGAGCGGCTGGCGGAGGCGGACGTCCCGGTTTTTGTCGCCCACGGTAACCACGACCATCACGGGGGGCAACAGGCCGACCTGGGCTGGCCGGCCAACACGCACTATTTCGCCCCCGGCGAGGTGGAATCCCGCCCGGTGTTGCGCCGGGGCCGGGAGATAGCCCGGGTATACGGAATCAGCTATCCCCGGCGGGAAGTCAAGGAAAATTACGCCGCCCGTTTTAAGCGGGAGCCGGACGCGCCCTTTGCCGTGGCGGTGCTGCATTGCAACGTGGGGGGCGGCGCCGAGCACGCCGACTACGCTCCCTGCACCCTGGAGGAATTGATCCGGTCCGGGTTCGATTACTGGGCCCTGGGCCATGTGCACCGGCGGGTCGTGCTGCGGGAGCAAGGCCCCTGCGTGGTTTACCCCGGCGTGCCCCAGGGCCGCCATCCCCGGGAAACCGGTCCGGGCTGCTGCTGCCTGGTCCGGGTCGGCCCCGGCGGCGAGCCGGGGCTGGAATTCCTGGAGACCGATGCGGTGCGCTGGGAACAAGTGCGGGTATCCGTGGAGGACACGGCAACCGAGCAGCAGTTGCTGGAGCAACTGCGGTCCGGGCTGGACCGCCTGCGCCGGGAGCATGCCGGGCGCTCCCTGATGGTGCGGCTGGAACTTGCCGGTCGCGGTCCGCTGCACCGGCGGCTGCGCCAGCCCGGCATTGTGGCGGGGCTACTGGAGGAATTGCGCCCGGAGTACGCCGGCCCCGCCGGGCCATTCTTGTGGCTGGAGTCCCTCCGGGTGGCCACCGCCGCCCCGGTGGACCGAGCGGCTCTAGAAAGGGAAGCCGCCTTGCCGGCCGACCTTCTGGCCATCGCCCGAGAAGCGCGCCGGCCCGGGGTCATGCGGGACCGGCTGTTGCAATACCTGGCTCCTTTATATGAAAAAGCCGGCCGGCAACTGCCGCCGCCCGGAGACGCCGAGTTTGACGAACTGCTGTCCGCGGCCGAGGAAACCGCCCTGGACCTGCTGTTGGGGGAGGATGAGCGGCGGTGAAACTGGCGGGACTGTACGTGGACGGGTGGGGCGTACTGCGCGACTTCACCTTGGAGGACAAGGACTTGGGCCGGGGTCTGGGCGTGATTTTCGGGCTCAACGAGACCGGCAAGACCACCCTGCTTTCCTTTATTCGGGCCGTGCTGTTCGGCTTCAAGGCCGGCGGCGCCGGGTACGAACCGCTGCGGGGCGGGCAGCCCGGCGGGCGCCTGCTGCTGGAGGAAGACGGCGGGGTTTACCGGGTGGAGCGCTATGGCCGGGGTAACGGTAAAGTAACGGTGGAACTACCCGGCGGTGAACAGGCCGGGGAGGAGTACCTGCGCGCCCGGCTCCTGCGGGGGGTCGGCCCGGTGCTGTTCAACAATGTGTTCGCTTTGGGCATGGAAGAGCTGCGTCGGTTGGAAGACCTGCAAAAGGATGAAATAAGCGCTTACATTTACGGCGCCGGCACCGGCGCCAGCCCCCGCCGTTTGGCCGCGGCGGCGGCGGAGCTGGGAAAAACGGCGGACAACCTGTTCCGGCCTCGGGGACGCACCCGGGAAATGAACCGCCTGCTGCACCAGTTGGACCAACTGGACCGGAAAACAAAAGCGCTGGAGCAGCAGCCCCACCGCTACCTGGAGTTGCGGAACGGGCTGGCGGAACTGGAGCGGCTGCGGGACGGGCTGCGGGACCGGCTGGCGGCGGCCCGCCGGCGGGTGGGGCGCCTGGACGTGCTGGCGCGGATGCGGGAGCCCTGGCTGGAACTGGGGGACTGCCGCTTGGCGCTGCGGCAGCGGCAAGAAAAGCGCCCACCCGGTGATGTGGCGGAAAAAATTGAACTGTTGGAACAAGCCGCCGCTTACCTGGACAAGTTGAACACATTGCACGGGCTGGGCGCCGAGGGGCGTAAGCGGCTGGAGCAGTTGGAGGAACACCTGCGCCGGCAAAAAGAGTCCCTGGGGCAGCCGGGTGAGAACAAGGTCAACCCCTGGCCTGCTTTGGCGGCGCTGGCGCTGCTGGGCGGGCCGGGCCTTTGGCTTGCGTTCCGGGATATTATCCCGGGCCTGCTGCTGGCGGGAGCCGGTTTGGCCCTGGCGGCGTTGCTGTATGCCGTGCCGGCGGCCCGGGCCGGTGAAAGGCGACGTCGGGAAGAGGCGCTGCGGGAGGAACTGGCCCGGCTGGAAGAGGAGCGGGCCGGGGCCGGGGCGCAACTGAGCCGGTTGGCGCAGGAGCAGGCCTCCCTGGAAGAAAAGGTGGGCCGAGCGGCCCTGGCGCTAACCGGGGAGGAAACTATGACCCGGGAACAAATACCGGCGTTGCGGCGGGAACTGCTGGCGGAACGGGACCAGCACCGGCGGGCGGCTGAACTGCAGCGGCATTTGCTGCACATGGCGGGCTCCCCCGGCGCGCTGGGGGAGATCGAGCCGGAACTGGCATCCGGCGCCGACCACGCCGGCGAACTGCGTGAACTGCAAACCGCCCTGAACGAGCTGGAAGAACAATTACAGCGGCTGGTTGAAGACATGGCCGCGGTGAAAAACGAAATGGCGGCCTTGGAAACCGATGAAGAATTGGCCCGGGTCCGGCAGCAGCGGGAAATGGCCGGGGAAACCCTGGCCGAATCGGCCCGGCGCTGGCAGACCGCCGTGCTGGCCCGCGCCCTTTTGGAACTGGCCCGGGAGAAGCACGAGCGGGAACGCCAGCCCGCCGTGCTGGCCCTGGCGTCGGAATATATAGGTCCCATGACCGGCGGGCGTTACACCCGGGTGGTGGCCCCGGTGGGGGCGGCCCGGATGCTGGAGGTCGAAGAGCCCGGCGGCCGCCGGGTGCCGGCCCGCGCCTTGAGCCGCGGCGCGGCGGCCCAGCTTTACTTATCGGTCCGTTTGGCCCTGGCCCGCCACCTGGGCACGGTGCTCACCCCCATGCCCGTTATCCTGGACGACGTGCTGGTGGACTTTGACGCCCACCGCCTGGGGGGCGCCCTGCAGGTGTTGATTCGGTCCGCGGGTGAACAGCAAGTGCTGCTGTTCACCTGTCACCGGCATATCCTTGCCGCGGTTGAAGAAGAAAGGAAAAAAGCCCCCGGAGGGGGCGGGGCGCTGGCCGATTTGTCAGTCGTAAAATTGTAATATGGCGATGCCATGCGGCGTACTCGGTCGCTGCCATCTTATGCCGTTGCCCGGCGGTTAACGTGAACCTCCGGGCCGGCATATTATAAACAAAAGGAATGATAAAACGCACAATTACCATATTTTTAGCTTAAATTGACATTATAGACCCCCAGAGCATATAATTAACGTTGTTTACTGTTGGCAGGAGGTAGTTGCGTAGATGGCAAGGTTATTTGGCACCGACGGCGTCCGCGGGGTGGCCAATTCCGAATTGACCCCCGAACTGGCCTTCAAACTGGGCCGGGCCGGGGCGTACGTTCTGGCCCGGAGCGTTGGCGGCCGCCTGGTGGTGGGCCGGGACACCCGGGTTTCCGGGGACATGCTGGAAGCCGCCCTGGCCGCGGGGGTTTGTTCCGCCGGGGTGGACGTGTTGAGCGTGGGCGTAATCCCCACCCCGGCGGTGGCGCTGCTGACCAGGGAGCTGGACGCCGACGGGGGCGTGGTCATATCGGCCTCGCACAACCCGGTGGAAGACAACGGCATCAAATTTTTCGGCCCCAGCGGCTTTAAATTATCCGACGACAAAGAGCGGCTCATCGAAGAAATGCTGGCCGACCCCACCCGGGAAGTACCCACCCCGGTGGGCGCCGGCGTGGGCAGGATTCAACCGATACGCGATGCCGACGACCGTTACGTCACTTTTCTCAAACAAACGATAAACCTGAGTCTGAAGGGCCTGAAAGTGGCGGTGGACTGCGCCAACGGCGCGGCCTACCGGGTGGCTCCCCGGGTGCTGGCGGAACTGGGCGCCGACGTGGTGCCCGTGTTCGACACGCCGGACGGAGTTAACATCAACAGCGGCTGCGGCTCCACCCATCCGGACGCTTTGCGGGAAACCGTGCGGCGCGCCGGCGCCCACTTGGGCCTGGCCCACGACGGGGACGCCGACCGGCTTATCGCCGTGGATCACCGGGGCGAACTGGTGGACGGCGACCAAATCATGGTCATCTGCGCCCGGCATCTGAAAGCCCTGGGCCGGCTGCCCAAAAACACCGTTGTGGTCACCGTCATGAGCAACATGGGCCTGCGCATCGCCATGCGGGAAGCCGGCATTGAAGTGGCCCAAACCAAAGTCGGCGACCGCTACGTGGTGGAGGAACTGCTGCGCACCGGCGCCGTCTTCGGCGGCGAGCAATCGGGCCACATATTGTTTCTGGATCACAGCCCCACCGGCGACGGCATTCTTACCGCCCTGCAGCTGCTGGCGGTGGTCCAGTCCAACCGTCGCAGCCTGGCCGAGTTGGCGGCGCAGATGGAACGACTGCCTCAATTGCTGGAGAACGTCAAAGTGGCCGACAAGCACCGGGTAATGTCCAGCCCGGCACTGGCCCGCGCCACAAAGGAAGTGGAAAAACGCCTGGCCGGCCAGGGCCGCGTACTGATACGCCCCTCGGGCACCGAATCCCTGGTGCGGGTGATGGCCGAATGCCGGGATGAAGAGCAAATGCGGCAAGTGGTGCAGGAACTGACGGAACTGGTGCGGGGCCTCTGACCCGGCACAAAGCGCCGGACACGGCAACATCAGTACCGACATGGCGCTGCCCGGGGAACTTTTGCCCCTCGGCGGGCGTCTAACAAACAATGGTCTGGATTAAGCGGCATTCGGCTTGGGTAAACAACGTTCTGGCAAGCAATGATGCGGGCGACAATGGACCGGCAAGCAATTATTAGCGAAAACCGCCTGGTTTAAATTTACTGTGACCGTCACCGGCGGCATTGCCACCGCCACCGGTGGCGCCATTGGCGGGCTGCGTAAGCTGGATGAGGAGGTGATTGAGCAGAGAGCCGCAAGGAACGGTGGGAACAAAGAAAAACTGAATTTAAAGCGCCAGAACCCGGCACTCAACAGATAAAAGTTACTTTAACACACAAGAACACATAATCCTTTTAGTGTTAAAGTATAAGTTAGCGATATGGCAATACCGTTGAGACCGGGTTGACGAGGAGGGAGTTAATCGAGTTTTTCGGCGGGTACTCCCCGGTCGGCCACGACCGTCAAAGGCACTGCAAAACCAGCGGGCAACCGTTGGGACAAAGGGTGCCGGGTGGCCAAACCAATGGCATATGCAAACCACAGCCGTCAAGTGAAGTGTGCCCTTGTGACGGTATTTTTTTGCCTTTGGTTGATGTGGATGACGTTGCCGCACAGTTATTATCACCGGCGGTGGCTATACGATTATATTTTGTCCTTTAAACTTTTTCAAAAAATGAACACAACGGAGGTTTTTAATATATGTGTGGTATAGTTGGTTATCTGGGTCGGCGGCAGGTGACGCCCATTCTGCTGGAAGGGCTGCAGCGGCTGGAATACCGCGGTTACGATTCCGCCGGGGTGGCCGTTGTCGAAAACGGCGCCATCAGGCTGGATAAGAAAATGGGCAAGCTGGTCCAACTGCGCAATAAATTGAACGGATTCATGCCTAAATCAACCGTGGGTATCGGGCACACCCGCTGGGCCACCCACGGGCGTCCCAGCGACATAAACGCCCACCCGCACCTGGATTGTTCCGGCCGTTTCGCGGTGGTGCACAACGGTATTATAGAAAACTATCTCTCCCTGCGGGAATGGCTCATCTCCAAGGGGCACATGTTCCGGTCCGAAACCGACACCGAAGTGCTGCCGCACCTGGTGGAGGAATTTTACAACGGCGACCTGGTGGAAACCATGCTGCAGGTGGTCAAAAAAGTGGACGGCTCCTTTGCCATGGTGGCGCTGGCCCTGGACGAACCCGGCCGGCTGGTGGCCGCCCGCCAGGACAGCCCGCTGGTGGTGGGTCTGGGCGAGGGCGAAAACTTCCTGGCCTCGGACATCCCGGCCCTGCTCAGCCATACCCGGCAAACCCACATCCTGGAGGACGGCGAGTTTGCCGTGCTCACCCGGGAGCGGGTGGAAGTGCTGGACCGCGGCGGCAGCCGGGTGGACAAGAAAATATTCCACGTGAAATGGGAGGCGGCCCAGGCTGAAAAGGGCGGCTACGCCCATTTCATGCTCAAAGAGATCCACGAGCAACCCCGGGCGCTGCGGGACACCCTCAGCGGCCGCATCGCCCCGGACGGCGGCGGTGTCGAGCTGAAGGAGCTGAACATCCCGGACCGGCAGATCCGGGACATCAACAAAATATTCATCACCGCTTGCGGCACCGCGTTCCACGCCGGCATGGTGGGCAAATACATCATTGAAAACCTGGCCCGGATACCGGTGGAAGTGGACATCGCCTCGGAATTCCGGTACCGCGACCCTCTGGTGAACGAAAAAACCCTGGTTATCGTAATCAGCCAGAGCGGCGAAACAGCCGACACCCTGGCGGCGTTGCGGGAAGCCCGGCGCAAGGGCGCCCGGGTGGTGGCGGTGACCAACGTGGTGGACAGCTCGGTGGCCCGGGACGCCGACGACGTGTTATACACCTGGGCCGGCCCGGAAATCGCCGTGGCCTCCACCAAGGCCTATTCCACCCAGCTTATCGCCATGTACCTTATCGGGCTGTACCTGGCCCGGCGGCGCGGCGCCCTGGCCAAGGAGGAAATTGCCCGCATCGTGGGCGAGCTCAAGAAGTTGCCGGAGAAAGTCAGCGCCGTGCTGGAAAACGGCAGGGAAGTACAGGACTTCGTGCGGCGGCACAGCGATTGCTCCAGCTTCTTCTTCATCGGCCGGGGCGTGGATTACGCCGTGGCCATGGAGGGTTCCCTGAAGCTGAAAGAAATCTCCTACATCCACGCCGAGGCTTACGCCGCCGGCGAACTGAAGCACGGCACCCTGGCCCTTATTGTGGAAGGCGTGCCGGTGGTGGCTTTGTCCACCCAGGATACTCTGTTCGAGAAAATGTTTAGCAACATCAAAGAAGTAAAAGCTCGGGACGCCACCGTGCTGGCCCTGGCCCCCCACACCCTGGACGAAGTGGCCAAGGTGGCCGACGAGGTCATCTACATCCCGGAAACCCACCCCGCGCTGACCCCGGTGCTGGCGGTGGTGCCCCTGCAGCTGCTGGCCTACCACATGGCCGTGGCCCGGGGCTGCGATGTTGATCAGCCGCGGAATTTGGCTAAGAGCGTGACTGTGGAGTAGTAGAATAATAATTAAGGTGCAACATGATGCCCGTTTCAGTAAAGTTTGAGAATGACACTTAATCAAGCCATAAATTAAGACTGTTAACAACCATCATTATGAAGAAGTTATTCTCCTTTTATATTGGGAGGGTAACTTCTTTTTTAATTTGGGCGTAAATGGAACAAGACCGCGGCACCGCTGACGAACAGCTGTATAAGAGTGTAATGTTTTATGTCATCTAGCGGATGGGTGAAGTAGTCCGGGTCCTAACAGCTTGGAGGATATTGGATATTAGAAGGAGAATATTACTTTATGTTGAAGAAAGTTGTAAGTAGAAATAGGGGGTTGTTGCTAATTAATAACAACAAAAGAAGCATTAAGGGTAGGTCATTTTTTAATGGATAATGAGTTAATTTCACCTGGCAACCAAGAAGAGTTAGAAAACAATTTGAGGGAAATGATAATTACATCCTTGGAAGAACAGGGTTTTATTGTTGAAAATGGAAATATATCTCTCCCTAGCGATTTAGGGAAAAAAAAGATTAGGGAAATGCATAATGAAGCTATTTCTTGTAAATTAGAACGTGCAAAAAAAGGGCTAATGAGATATGAAAACAACCTTCTTTCAAGATTGGCTTCCGGTACAGAGGTGTTTCCGGAGAAGATAGAGCCAAGACTTCAACCAGTACTTCCTAAAACAAACGATGAATTGTTGTTTCGCTATTTAAGTCTGCACTGGAGTATTCCGGTTTCCTCGGGATACGGTCGACGTTTACGTTTTTTAGTAATAGATAATCATAATGAGAAGGTCATTGGTCTTTTTGGGTTAGGTGATCCTGTTTTTAGCCTTGGCGCGAGAGATCGCTGGGTTGGGTGGAGTCAAGAAGTTCGTCGCACGCGCTTACAATATGCAATGGACGCTTTTGTGTTAGGGGCAGTTCCACCCTATAGTTACTTACTGGGTGGGAAACTTGTAGCATTATTGGTTGCAAGTCAAGAAGTCCTGGAAGCCTTTAGAAAAAAATACAAAAATCATTGTTCCTCTATTAGTGGAAAAAGACAAGATGGTCTTCTAGCCATGATTACAACAACTTCTGCACTTGGGCGTTCATCAATTTATAATCGATTAAGGTATAAGAATGAGGTTGTATTTCAAAGCGTTGGGTTTACTAGTGGTTCTGGAGATTTTCACTTCTCAAACGGCATTTACGGAGAATTAGTTAAGTTCGCAAAAATAAATTGTAAACCCTCAGCAAAAAGAGAAGAATGGGGCACTGGATTTCGCAACCGTAGAGAAGTTATACGCAAAGTTTTAGCTACTCTAGGCTTATCCTATCAACTTACATATCACCAAATTAAGCGTGAAATTTTTGTAGTTCCTCTTGCTGCAAATACCCCTCAATTCTTAAGAGGTGAAGATAGGGATCTTAATATATATAAAAGGTCAATTGATTCATTATTTAATTGTTATCGTAATCGTTGGCTTCTTCCCAGGAGTCAGTGGGATTTTCGTTACCGCCAATTTAACCCTGAATCTTACTTATTGTGGTGTAAGGACTAGCTTTATTTAAGCATCCTCTCAAAACAATCTTTAAATATAACTAATCTACTTGCTTTTATAGTGAACTAATTTATGAAAAGTTGGAGGTTAATAAAATGTTAATTGTTTCTTTTTTTAGTTCAGATGCAAGGCAGTTATATAAAGCAGATATTTTTAGAGTATTAGCTTTGCCTGATAATTTTATTATTCATTTTAGATACCAAAAAAAATACATTAATGATGACTTGTTAAATGATATAGAAGGAATGATAGATCAAGAAGCTGTAATATTTTTTACTGCTGGAAATGAAATTAAAAAAGATGCAAAATCAAAAGATTTAGTAAATATACCGATCAGAGGAGCCCAAATTATCGATATTGAGGATTGCAGAGAGACGGGACTAGTTCACTTCTATTTAAAGCTAAGGGGTTTTTCAGTGTATACATTGCAAAATGATAATCCTAAAGATAACTTTCCACCATATAAATTTGTTAGTAAAATTAAATTGACGCAACATAATACATGCCCATGGATTGACATAATAGACCAAATTAAGCATCATTTTCAAGGGGTATTGTTTTTTAAAATAAATGGTATTAAAAAAAGTTATGATCAACTAATATACCCAATGTTTAATAAAAAGGAAAAACAAAGTAATTATAATTTAGATGAAGAGCAGGATTATATTCTAAATATGTCTTTTTTTGACAATTCGGGCGGCGAAAATGCTTTACAAATAAAAGATAATAGAAATGTTTTATTTATTACATCTCCTGACATCATTAAAATTGGATCAATCAAAGATGATAGGAAATATAGAATCATAACCCATACTCTAGATGTTAGAGAGACAACTACCTTTTTAAGCTTTATCTCTAAACCTGAGAATGGTCAAGAAAATCAAGTTTACGATTTATTAGTTCCTGTAAATATCAAAAAAACAAAATGCAAAATAATATGTTTTGGTCTCGTTTCTTTTTTGCTGTTTGGCGGTTTTATTCTATTAAAATTTGCCTATATAAACAATGAAATTAACTGGTTATACCTATTACTATCAGTAGTATTTGTAAGTGTTTCTTCTAGTTTACTATATGCCATCTTTAACAAGAAATAAGTTGTCGCCAGGTAAGTAATTAATAGATGTTTTAGTTATTTGTAACAGTATTTTATATTACCATGATAGTAACTAGTTTTATGATGTTTGTACTAATTTCATGGTGGGATTTGAATGTTTTATGCTATTAACAAATATACTGGTCTTTTAGTGGAGGCATCGAAAGCATTACCCCCAAGAAAAGGATATATATGTCCCAAATGCTTTGCGGGTTGTCACCTTCGGAAAGGATTAAAACAAAAACCTCACTTTGCGCATGATTCTGGCAGGGCTTCCGTAAATTGTGAAAACTACCACCCTACTAAGGCATTAAGTAAGGATTCTAATTGGAGTATTCTTCGCCATTCACCACGCCTGTATGTTTGTGAGGAAGACGGTTTGGGTGCTAATTCCTTGAGTTGGAAATTGATGTTGCTTATCCCAGAGTGTCCACAAGGAACAGGGAGTGTGAAGATAACTCAGGGCTACCATGGAACAGTAATCATACCTGTTGCTCACCTTTCTCGGGGAGGTCAGCGCGTAAATGTCCGCCCTCAGGTGAACTATCAGATTGGAGTTAATGGTCAAGTTGATTATAATTACCAAAAGAAGATTACAGGACCTATTCCTGGTTTAAGCAAAAAATTTTATAATCTCTTTCATTATGCGCCTACAGGGGGACGGAAACTTCATAACAATCAGGTTCTTTTATGGGGGCGATCTTATTACTTAGTGTGGTACAGAAGCTTTGAGCCGGAATGGTGGCCAAGTTCCAAAGTGCTATGGAGAAGAACCCTTAATCCTAACTGTGAGTGGTATTGCACTATAATTGAGTTTCCGAGCGAGGAAGACTACCAAGTAAGGAAATGGGCCGAGAATGTATTGCACAAAAGGGTCGAAAAGCCCCCTGCTACCTTATCTCTAATGACTCCGATAGTAATTCGACAATTTGAAGATGAATCATTACTTATACCTGTAGTAGAGGAGGCTATTCTCGGTATTACTGGTGAACTTGGGACAGCTATCCCCTCAGAACTACATTTGCAGTTATCCTCTAATGTGATTAGCGTGGTAAAATTACACGGCCCTTTTCCTATTATTGTATCGCTTGGACAACTTCCTCCAGGGAGAACTGAAATTTGGTTGCCGGAAAAACCTGATGTAGCACTTAGTCTTTGTGCAGTTGAAGTTGAACAGGGATATCACCCGCAGGGGGTAGGATTTGTTATTGAAGAAACCTTACTGCAACGCCAAGTTTTTGCTCCAGTCTATAGCCTCCTAGCTCGGTCTTTGTTGGAAGATGTACAGCAAGGGCATAATTCCTTGGTCGCGGTCACTATTCCCAGGCGGGTATCCACTAATTTTCGTGTTAGAAGACAGTCAGATACCCTGTTTGAGGAATTATTAATAGAAGCTGAGTATAGTAACAATGAAGAGGTAAACTCTTTAAAGCATAAAGAGTATGAGGAACGCGTACAACAAGAAATTGTAGCAAGGCTTGCCGAATACCAAGGAAAATTAGAGATTAATTTTAAAAACTATGGAAAAGTCAAATTAGATTTAAATCGAGTTTTAAAGTCAAAGATACTCGCCTTTCAACCGCATAGGCGTCGTCAGCTTGAGTGGATACTTTCCGTATTACAATCAAGAAATCCACGGAATAGCTTTTTATCCAGACAAGGGATGAAGCAATTACAGCGTTTTTTAGAACAGATTCCTATTGATCAACTTAATGCTAGCGATCGCTTACTAATAAATCGTTTACTAAAAAATAATTGCGTTCCAGTTACGTTAGAGGCTCATCTAAGAGCAATTGCAAAACACATTCGAAAGGCCTTGATAGAAACTGACATTAACTTGTAAAACGAGTATCAGCTTTTAAAGCAATAATATTATTGGGGATGGGGATATTTGTGAATCCTAAATTATATCCACCTGAGAAGCGTTTAAAGATCAGTCAGCGGCCGCTTGAAGAAATATATCAATTTGCACATGAGGTGTCTCGTGAGCTTTGGAATGCTTTCGTGCTTAAGCTTCCGCCTGTAGACGGGTTCAGGCGAGGAACCCCTAAAGAATTGCAGCGGAGGTTTAGAATCTTCATAAATAGAATTAGCCGTTGGAACGACATGGAATGGATGATGTTCAAGGATTTATGGGTAAGTTGGGTTAAAACTCATCCACATTTAGATTTACTTCTATCAAAGTTTGACAATAGTACTGACTTTAAAGAAGACATTAAAGGCAAACTCCCGAATTCATCGCTTGATGTTCAATGCTTTCAATACCTTGCTCAAAACAGTGAGGAATCCAGGGTGCCAAGGGAATTGATCAAACGATTTTATGACTTTGGCTATTTTCAGGAGGACCCAATAATTGAACATTATATTACTATAGCAAAATCAACAGTAGAATTAGAATTAATTGAGCGTTCTATGGAATTTGAGAAGATGTGGTTACAATTCGGAGAATTAGGGACTTCTGTAGGAGTGCTTAGCAATCGGCTGGACGCAATCGCTCAAGACAGGGAGAAAGTACTGTTTTTAGTCAATAGCATTGACAGAGTGGAAAAGAAGCTTGAAGATTCATTACAAAAAATCCAAGAGATACGTCAGAATAACCTTAACTTGAACCAGAGCTTCCAACAACTTCAACAAGATTATGAAGGTAAGCTAAGCCATGTATATAATAATTTAGAAAGTTCCGTGTCCAAGTGGCTCTCCGTCATGTTTGACCAAAAGTGTACTCAACTTCATTCCGACCTGATAAAGGAGATCGACAACCGTTTTGGTGACATTGAGGGCTCCTTTAGACAAAAAGTAACTGATTTGCTAAAGAATATAGAACCTAAGGTACGCGAAACTGCAGTTGCTTCTACTTTTGAAGTTTCATGTCAAGGGAGATTAGACCAGTTTATTACCGTTGACGATTTATCGGTGCCCACTTATGTTGAGCAATTAAACACACCTAAAAAGTTTGCATGTGTATTAAGCGAGAACTTCCAGACCATTGGAATGCAATCTTTGACTGCCCGAATTTTGGCAGATGAAGTTCTTGCTGCACTTGCTGCTGGACAGATCGTATCATTTAGGGGGTCAATGGCCTCGATTGTGGCTTTGCTCTGCGCTCGCACTCTCGCGGGACCAAATATCGGTATGCTTCACATACCGATAGGTTTGCTAGGCGGCCGGGAATTCAGTACATCGTTATATAGGGTTCTGGAGGAATCTGGATGCAGGACCTCGGTCAGTGCTCTTATATTAGAGGGGATTAATCTCTCAGCACCTGAGGTGTACGCTAGGAGTTTGCGGCAGTTGATTAGCGAGCGCTTCCTCAAACTGGATTCCACGAGTCGTAATCTGCTCCTTTTTGGTACTATCATAGATGGTCTTGGGGCTCTTGATATCACAGCTGAACTATGTGAGTGGGGGCCGATTTTTCACACCGATTGCCTTGAGTGGCGGGATAAGTGGTCAAACCGTTCGGTAACGCCAGGTTCTGTTTCTAGTAAAGTGTGGGGCCTGTGGATTTCTACATTCGCCGATAAGCCCGAGGATTGGGATGATCTTTATGAAGATTATAGCCACCTTGGAGGGCACCCAACCGTGCTCTGGCGGAGGTGTCTCTATAACGCTGCTGCAAGGCTAAACATAAGAATCACTGAAATTGAGGAGCCGACGCTCATCCAGTCACTTGTCTTCGGCTGGTTGCTTCCGCGTGGTCTCGCATCAGGTGTAAATCTTACTGACTACGAGAGCTTACTGGCTGGTGGACGTGTGGATGCATCCAAGACCGATAAACGAATCGCGAAACTTTTAAGCTTTTCTGATGAACAATAAAGGATCTTATGAGATGTATTCATCTACTATTTCTAGACAAGAGGCAATTAAAAAAATCCTTCAATTGAATCGTATTAACAGCTCACTCGTGCATACGGAACCATTTGATCTGGTTATAGCCGAATACCTTAGGAAAACTTTGTTCAATCTCGCTTGTACTAGCATGCCCAATACCAACTTCGAACCAATTTATATAACACGTCTAACGAATTCTGTTCGGCGCCAGTTGAGTCCTCTCTGGCCCAATCTGAATCTATCACAAGAAAAAAGACCTTCAACATTAGAACAGGAAGCTGAAGGTGATATTCATCCTGATCGTGTACGGCGTATTCTTGAGATTCTTGAAGACCTACGGGATTTTATGGAGGTAGAGAATGGTTACTGGCTACCAACTCCGGTTCGTCTCATTCAGCCTCCGGAGAAGGAGAAGGTCTTTGTTGTTGGCGGTGCTGCCACTGCGGATTTGTCGAGCATATTAGGGGCTGATGTAAAACTTTCTGGTTTTATGCGTTATGTAGACAGGAAGGCACTTCCTGAACCTATACTTAAAGACGAAACCTGGTGGCAATCGTATGAAGACTGGTTGGGTGACTCCCCAAAAGATCTGAGAGCATGGACGGAATCAAGCTTGTCAAAAGCGAGGCAACGCCTACGCCCTAGCGCTTCAAATTTTATAAATTTTGAGGTTTATTATCCCTTGGCTCAGGTCAGTCCATTGCAGTTTTTTCGATGGATTCGCTTCGAAGAACTGTCTAAAATATTAATAACTCCCCCTGGAGATCTCTTTCTATGCCGTACGCTATCACAGCGGTTTCAAACAGCGCCTACGAAATATTGGTTTGGAGCTATTACGATGAATACGTTAAAGAACGAGGCACCAGTTCTGTCGCGAGATGTACGTAGGTTGCTATATGGATTAGATTTAATATGTGACTCTCCTACACAGGCCGTTTGGGAAACAGGTGGTGTTATTATTCTTAGAAGTTGGCTACCCCAAGAGGAACGGCGATTGCTTTTGGCTCTTGGGCAGGACGTCTCACCAAAGTTTAATAGGCTTCCATTAAGGTATCGAATCAATTCGGAATGGCAAGATTTAATCATCAGTGCCCTTAGGAACCTTGGAATCCGGATGGTGGATAAGGAGGAGAGCGATGAGCTTTAAAGATAACTATGGAGTTTACCGGATCACACATGAACTTCATCAAACACTTAGGGCCTATCTGGAGGCCCTGTACCACATTAAAAACACTAGTCTTATTGCTGAACGACGCAGTTTGTTAAATGAAACTGGATATATAAATCAAAATCCATATGTGGAATCTACACCGATTTACCAGCCTGGAATAGCGTACGATGATTTAACTATTCCAACTTCTGCTAAAAAACTATTAACTAAGCTAGCTGAACTCAAGCCGGAAGTAGGTATCTTTCCAGTTCCTTACACACATCAGTCGAAGGCACTTGAGGCTTTCTTCAGCCATGATCAGGATCTCATAATCGCTACCGGCACCGGCTCTGGTAAAACTGAAAGTTTTCTTATGCCAATTATTGGTATGTTGGCATTAGAAGCAGCAGAGCGCCCCCGGTCTGCACAAATGCATGGGTGTCGCGCCCTATTACTATACCCGATGAATGCTCTGGTCAATGATCAATTAGGGAGAATAAGGAAGCTCTTCGGAGATGAGCGGGTTGCTGAATTCCTGAAAATAGGTCGAAACCGGCCTGTGCGTTTTGGTAGTTACACCGGTCGTACTCCTTATCCAGGGAACCGGTCGCGTAACAAGGATGAGCAGCATATCCAGCCCATGTTTGAAAATTTCTACATAAAATACGTCAACAATAAAGATAAAGTTACTCAACTCAAAGAGAAAGGGAAATGGCCAAGTAAAAACCTAATTGGTTTTTACGGTGCTGACAAGAGGCAAACTAAGACGTATGCTTCAGGAAAGAAGAAGGGACAGAAATATGTTTCACAAAATTGGTATCAGCGCTTAATTACCCAGCCTGGCGACCGGGAACTACTGACCCGGCATGAGATGCAGGAGACCTGCCCCGACCTAATAATCACCAACTACTCAATGCTTGAATATATGTTGATGCGCCCCATAGAACGAAAAATCTTCAGCGAAACAAAAAAATGGTTGGATAGCGACCCTTGTAATCAACTTACTTTAGTTCTGGACGAGGCGCATATGTATCGGGGGGCTGCCGGTGCTGAAGTAGCACTTTTAATTCGCCGATTTCAGGCAAGACTTGGCATTCCGAGGGTAAGAATGCGGTGCATTCTTACCAGTGCTAGTCTAGGCGAGGACGGGGAAGCCGAAAGAGCAATCCTAAAGTTCGCTCGTGACCTAACAGGACTACTAGAATCTTCGTCTCGCAGCTTTGCTCTTATTAAAGGTCAGCGTGAGGTCCGGTTCGGAACCCGCGAAGGCACCGCCGAAGAAGCTGTGGCACTCGCGGCGTTCGATCTGGCAGCGCTTCAACAGTATGCAGTTGAACCAGAGAAAGCTGTCGCTGAGGTGGAAGCGCTGGGGGCACGGCTTGGGTGGCCTCCTTTTAGGGGGGAAACGCAAGATCTTGAACAATATCTGTTTGACAATCTAACTGGTTTCAGAGTGGCGGAGGAGTTGATTCGATTTGTCAGTGGCAAGGCCATTGAACTGGCGGAACTTGGTCAAAAACTCTTTCCAAATACGTCTGAGGAAGATCGAAAAAATGCTACAGAATCAATTATCGCACTTAGCACATTCGCTAAGCGTAAAACAGACGGACGCATCTTGTTGCCAACTCGCCTTCATCTCTTCTATAGGGGCTTACCTGCGCTCTATGTCTGCACAAACAAGGAGTGTAATGCCCGCCTAGACAATGCACCAAGGGACGAATACCTATTGGGACGGATGTATACTGAACCGCGGCTTCACTGCGAGTGTACGAACCATGCCCGAGTCTATGAATTAATGACCCACCGGGAATGTGGTTCAGCATTCCTTCGTGGATATATCCGAGGGCAAAATGGCGAATTTGTTCTGGATGAGCCAGATCAGGACCTTGGGCCGGATGATTCGGAACAGCAACTTCTACATGAGGTTCATTTACTGGTCGAGGGTGTTCCCCATGAAGATGCGTTGGACCAGTGTTACGAAGTTTGGCTTGATATTGTCAGTGGGCGATTGCTGATGAACAAGCCGCAGGAAACAAAGGGATTTTTGCGATGCTTCCGGCCCAAAACGGATTCTAAGAACTACGAGGGCCGTCCACTTTTTACTTTCTCCCGTTGTCCGATCTGCCTAAAAAGGTGGAGAGGTGATAGACCTAAAATTATGGATCTAGCAACAAAGGGTGAAGCTCCTTTTGCCAATCTCGTAAAAGCGCAGTTAATTCTGCAGCCTCCACGGGAGAAAGAGAGCATGGTGTTTCCTAACGGCGGCCGGAAAGTATTGCTTTTTTCAGATGGACGACAAAAAGCTGCGCGTCTTGCTCGTGACATTCCTAGGGAGGTCGAACATGATTCGTTTAGAGGAGCTATTGCTCTTGCTGCTGATCTTCTCCGAAAGATTAACAGGAAAGACCCAAAACTGACACGCGAACTATATATTGCCTTTGTCTCAGTAGTTTCATGTTTTAACCTTCAATTGTTTGACGGTGAGGATAGAGTCAAGTTATTAAAGGATATTCAATATTTTAGAAACCTATATTCTTCCGATTTAGAAGAAGCAGTAGATGATAAATGGGATATCACACCACCTAGTCGTTATTATGAAGAGTTACTACGACAACTCGGTAACCCTCATTTCTCAATGCTAGCTACAACGGTCGGTTACGTGATACCTTGGCGTCAGGAGAAACTAGCTCAAGAGTTGAGTGCAATTGTACCGGGGCTCAAGGAAGAGAGAACGCGGGAAATTGCGATCGCATTCATAGGTGAACTGTTGCAAAACTTCGCATTCGGCAATGAACATGAAATAGCAGATAGTATTAGGCAAAAGGCAGCAGGTTACACCAAACACGGATGGGGTAGTGCAGCTAAATTTACTCATGCTATGATAAAAGTGTTCAAAACACATTTCGGCTGGCCCGATACGATGATAGAAGCTGTGCAGGCAGAACTGCGAAAGCAATTATGCCAAGAGGAAGGTGGTTCCTATTTTTTGGATAAAAACAGGGTTGCTTTACATATAGACGTTAATGCAAACTGGTATCAATGTCAGGTTTGTACTTTCCTTTCGCCCGTTCGCTTGGGTAAATGGTGCATCAATTGTGGCAGCGATCAGATAAATATACTCACTCCCGGGAAAAGTGAGTATCTTCGCTCGACTAAAGGGTTTTGGAGGGATCCCGTTGAAAAATGCCTTACCGGCCAGGGGCGGCCGGACTATATTGCCGTCGAGGAACACACAGCTCAACTTTCCCAACGCGATACGGGCACTGTGTTTGCGACTACAGAAAGGTACGAGCTTCGGTTCCAGGATGTTGTCATTGGTGAGGACGAGGGTCCTATCGATGTTCTTAGTTGTACAACAACTATGGAAGTGGGTGTGGATATTGGTTCATTAGTTGCGGTTGGCCTACGTAATGTGCCGCCACAACGCGAAAACTACCAGCAGCGAGCAGGGCGGGCTGGTCGCCGTGGCTCAGCTGTGTCGACCGTCATCACCTATGCACAAGGTTGTCCACATGATAGCTACTATTTCAACCACCCAAAAGAGATCGTTTCAGGATCACCCCGCTTTCCCGTTATCAAAACCAACAATGAAAAAATTGCTCGTCGCCATGTAAACGCGTTTCTTATTCAAACATTTTTCCAGGAGTCAATTGACTGTGGGGCTCCAGGTGTTGATTTTAAATCGGCTGTGCTTTTTAAAGCTTTAGGAAAAGCTTCCGACTTCTTTATGGGACCAGCAGATAATGAAATATCATTAAAAAATTTTGAAATTTGGGTCAGGCATATGGTGTTGGATCCTAGTGCTGAAATAGCTAATGAGATTGCTTCTTGGTTACCAGAGGAGGTTTCTAACTCACCTCAAGCTTGGGTGCGGGAAGTAGCAGAAGAATTGCTCTTGTCCTTACACATTTTGTCTTCGGACTTTTTAGCTCAACAGGCTCTTTGTGGAAAAAACAACGATGATGAAGATGTGGAAGCAGAGAATAACGGTGTGGATGACAATATGGAAGAAGAACAGGATAATGAGGAATACGAGTTGCTTTCTTTTTTATGGGATAAAGGCCTTTTTCCGTCATACGCTTTCCCAACTGATCTTTGCAGTTTCCTAGTTGAAGACTGGGAATGGCGTAACGGACGTAGACGAGTTGTTGTTAAGGAAAGACCCCAGCAAGCGATTGGAAAGGCTTTGAGCGAATATGCCCCAGGACGTTTAATTGTGATTAATAAAAAGACATATCGTTCTGGCGGTGTAGTCTCAGCTAATGTGCCTGTGACAGATCCTGACCGAGCAGTTTCGCTTTTTCAGAGTCAGTTAAAAACTTATGTCTATTGTACCCAGTGCACGTACGTGCAAGATCCTTCTGGAGCCGCTAATGAATTTGCGTATTGTCCAATTTGCACAGGAAAACTTGCCAAGGCTGACATGATTATTCCTGAAGTATTTACTCCTGAGGAAGGTAGGGCAGTTGACGAGTTCGACCATGATCAGGAACTTACCTATGCCACATCTGCACAGTTTCCGGTGCCTGCAGGGGAGGATGATCTAACCAACTGGTTTGAAATCGGAGAACGCGGACAATATACTTATGCTGCTGATCGTCATCTTGTGATTGTGAACAAGGGCAAGAAAGGTGCTGACTCTGGCTTCCTTATTTGCGAAAAGTGTGGCGCTGCAGCTCCGGAAGGAGCCAACCAGGTGAAGCATGTTAAGCATCGACGCCCTTATCTAGTACAATGGAAGAAGGACAAAAAAAGGGAGGAATGCGATGGGAAGTACCGTAACGTATTCCTTGGACATACCTTCTTGTCGGATCTTCTAGTGATCCGAATGACGCTAAAGTCTCCGATTGCTCTTGATATTTGGTCTTCTATTCCAGTAGCTGTTCTGAATGACGGGCTTCGTACCATTTCGGAGGCATTATTACGTGCAGCTAGTCGGTATTTGGATTTGGACCCAGCAGAGTTCAGTACTGGGTTCCGCTTGGTTCCGGGTGACATTGACGGTGAGAAAAGGGCAGACATCTACTTATTTGATACCCTGTCGGGGGGTGCTGGATATTCGGAACAGGCAGGGCAATACCTTGAAGAAATTATGAAAATCACCCTAGAGATTCTAGAGGACTGCCCCGGTTACTGCAGCCGGTCCTGTACACAGTGCCTGAGGTGTTATCAAAATCAATACTGGCATGAAAACCTTGACCGCTTCCTGGGGGTATCAATTCTTAGATATATACTGTTTAACGAAATACCTTGTATGGATAACCTTATAGCTCAGGGAGCGGTTCTACGTTCTCTTGGACGCTTGCTTACGCTAGACGGGTATGAATGTAGTAGCAATTTATCGTTTAATGGATTCTCTGTTCCACTACTTGCTAAAGCAGAAAATCGCCAATTGGCAATTGGTACATACAACGGGATCCTTGATAAGGATGCAGCTGAAATCTCCCACCCGTTGTATAACTACCTCAAAAAAAATTATGACATTGATGTTATCTTGCTAAACGAGTATTTCCTGACTCGGAACCTCCCGGGTGCATACCAATTTGTCAAGGGCAAATTGGAGGTGTAAGGAAAATAAACTTGCTTTACATATTGTAGAATTGTACATAGCGGGGGACCAAACAGGTCTAACCTGATAACTAGGGTTTCATAACCCAGGGTGTAGCGAAGTTTCAGATACATCATACGGATATATGTTTGAACCGGTACGGTTGGACGACCGATACTGGTATTGAAACGTTCCTGATATAGAATGAAAAATTTTTCGTAGTTTAACCAACTCATCCACTTTGGCCAGTTCTTTCGGCAGTGCTTTCTGCTTCACAATACTGTCACATAGCCATCTGGACACGGGCATTCCAAGCATGGCATAATGTTATAGGCCTTTTTCATGTTTTTCAGGGTGGCTGCCAGTCTGTTATTTAAAAACCTCTCAGAACCGCGTTCGACAGCAAATAGGCACATAGCGCAAGTTCGAATATAAAAATCAATAACCATGCAGGTTTGAGTACGAAAAGTTGTTTGAGGGCAATAATCATCAGCAAATACAGATATGCCGCCAGGAACGCTTGCCTGTTTAACCAGTCAGCAAACTTCATGTTTTTATGAAAAATGGAGGTTGGATTATGAAAAAGAGCTTAGTTGTAACTTTTCTGCTTGTTTTACTGGTGCTTGTAGCGACCACCTTGGCCTATGCAGCCGTTCCGGTTGACCTTTATATCAACGGAAAAGAAATCAATACTGATGTCCCGCCACAGCTTGTTAACGACCGGATAATGGTTCCCGTTAGGACTGTCGCGGAAACCCTGGGTGTCAATGTGCGGTGGGACAAGGCGGCCAATGCCGTTAGGATAGATAGTCACACCCAATCTATATCAAAAGATGAAATTATAGCATTAATTAAGGCACAGGGGAAACGAGATTCATATTATTTAGAAGAACTTACGTATGAACTGGTGGATTTAGACGGCGATAATCAAATGGAGATTATAGCCGGAAGCATTGGGGGCGTTCACCTGGGAAGCTTTTTTGTTTTTGCCGAGGATGCCAATGGAGCTTATCAATTAGTAACGGAACAGGATTGGAAAGTGGAAGAGTGGGGCTTTGCCGAAATCCTGGCGCCCGAAGAAGACATAAAGCTTTTTAAACTGGTCACACGGACTGGCGGCACCGGTGTCAGTGTCCATAGTGTGCGTCTTTGCTATCTGAATCAAGGCAAGTTTATAGAAGCCTGGCAAGGCACGATGTTGCTACATTCACAGTTCCAGGACTCGTACACTAAAAAGGTAGGTGGTTATCAATTAGATACCCGCGATGAAAACAAACGGATTTACGCTTGGGAAACCACCCAGCACTATCAAGTTGAATATGAACCGTATAAATTAACGCCAAAAGGTGAGATGCAAACCAACACCACGGTTTACTTATTTGACGGAGAACGATTTGTGCATTCGGAAAGATAATGCAAGAGCGCAAACTCATTTTTTCAACGGCTGCACTTTTAAGTACGTCATTGTTCTCCATAGCCATTCCATAGGGCCGAAGCGATAGCGTTTCATCCAGTAGCGGCTGAAATACACCTGCAGTGTGAATATACCAAAGGTTAAAACAATCCCCCAGGCCGGGCCGACTTGGCCAAACAGCCCCAGCCCGTAACCGTAAAAAATGGTGGTTGCGATTACCGACTGTGACAGGTAATTGGTTAGCGCCATTCGCCCAACATCTCCCAGGGGACTCAATATTCTGAACCAGTTGGGCTTTTGCAGCAGGAATGTTAAGGTGGCTATATAGAAAAAACAAAGCGCGGTGCCGCCGATAAACGTTCCTATCATATAGTGAACTTGACTGGACATATATGATATTCCCAATAAGTTGTACTTGCCGGTGAATTGCAGAAACACAAAAGATATTCCCACTATCAGGCCCCACAGCCATGCTTTGCGCAGCAATGGCCCGTTGGCATCAATGTCCTGGAACAAACGCTTTTTGGCGGCGTACACGCCCAACAAGAACAAGGCCAGGACATGCGGGGCCATTATGATCGAATACGCCACTATGAATGAGAAATCGGCCAGTCTTTGGTGAATGATCTCAATAAAGCTGCCTTGACTATAAACCTGGAGCGAGGTTTGCACTTGCTCATCCAGGAATTGGGTGAAATGGGGGTCGGCTGTATCCGTACCTCCCACTGCGGCGGCTAGAGCAGTCAGCCCTCCAAGAATGATGACGGGTATGATGATGAGTATGACAGACCAAACCAGCAATGCCTTTGGACTTCTGTTAATGAAAAACAGCAGCAGTACTCCTATCACCGCGTATAAATGTAGTATGTCACCCCACCACAGCAGGACTATATGCAAAGCGCCGAAAATCAGCAGCGCCAGTATCCTTCTCACATACAACTTTACCACCGGTTTACCCTTATCCCTGGCCCGCTCCATGAATATGTAAAATCCGTACCCGAACAAGAATGAAAAAATAGTGAAAAATTTGGATTCCGCAAAGATAGTGATGAAGTAATCCGCCAATATGTCGCTGGTTCCCGTCCACCAATTGGTTTCATACATCAGGGTATAAGGATACGGGGACAAATACAGTTGCATGTTAACCAGCAAAATACCCAGCAGTGCAAAACCCCTGACAATGTCCAGGGTGACGATCCTCTCTTTGCCGGTAACGGGAATTAGCCGCTCTGTTTTGTTAATCTCCATAAAAGTACCTCCGAAAAAACTCTTCAACCGTTGATATGATGGATAAATATATGCTAATAACAGTTCTTTCCGCTATTAATATTTTTTGTATCCAGACAAATCTTTATCGATCATAACATCTGTTGAGTACGTTTTGCAATTGTAACAATATACCATTCTCCACGGGAGGCCGGGCAAGTTGAACGTCTGACTAGACAGGCATTGTATACCATACTTATAATTCCTTAAAATTTAAGGGACGCCATACTAAATTATTGACACGTAATCTAACAGTTGCTATTATTTTGACATATAAAGGATAGCAAGAGTAGCAGTTGGTCCCAAGCATTCCCCATCGTGTCATACAGCGAGGGAACAGCCGTATTCAAAACTTTTTTACAATAAATATTATAAAGCATATATAGACCCGTTGGACCGATGGTGTTTCTAGTTATATAAAAATTTAAGGGACACCTTACTTAATTGCTAATGCCTGCAATTGATAATGTAATTAAGTAAGGTGTCCCC
>JAKSCU010000582.1 GCA_022360435.1 Bacillota bacterium | reverse complement strand
TTCGCGACGATCTTCTTCTTCTCGGGGTTGGGCAAGCTCGCGGGCCCGATCGCCGCCGGTTACCTGGCCCGCGCGTTTGGCCTGCGAATGGCGTTTTGGGCGGCGGCGGGTCTGGCGGTGCTGCCGCTCGGCTTGGTCTTGGGGCTGCCAGGTGTGGTGGGCCGGCGGTCGGCTGGCGATCCGTCGCCGGCGGGCCAGTCGGCGCGACCGGGTGGGGCGCGCCGCGGGGGGCTCGACCTGGGGTCGGTTGGGCGATTGCTCCGCCTTGGCGGCGTGCGCTTGGGCGTTGGCGCCAGCTTCATCATGTTGACCGCCCAAGGGGCGCGCGAGTCGTTTTACCCGCTTTTCGCGCTCTCCATTGGTTTCGACGAGGTGGCGATCGGGGTGTTGATGTCCGTGCACGCTCTTTCCTCGATCGTTGTGCAGCCGTTTGCAGGCTCGCTGGCCGCAACCTGGGGCCGCCCCCGGATGCTGTCGCTGGCGATGCTGTGTGGCTTTTTGGGGAGTATGGCCGTTCCGCTGATGCGAAGCTTTGTGCCTCTGGCTGCCGCTACGGCCCTGGCCGGGGTGGCCCTGGGGGCCAACCAGCCGTCGTCGATGGCCTGTGTGGCTGAGGCTGCCCCGAAGGAGTTGCGGGGTGTGGCGATGGCTTTGCGACTTACCGGCAACCGGCTGGCTTTGTTGCTCAGTCCGATTATCGCGGGCGGGCTGGCGACTGTGTGGGGGCTACCCGCCTATTTCTACGGCGCGGCAGGTATGCTAATAGGTGGGAGCGCGCTGATGGCCGGTGTGGCCCGTGCGACGCCGGCGCGGGGGGCTACGGTGGGCGTCGATGCCCCGCCGGCGGATACCGGCCCTGGTGGGCGGTAGCGGCGGTTGTGACTGCGTAGGGCGATCGAAGGATACCAACCTACCATGGCGAAGACCTTTGAAATGGCTGTCTGTGGCCCAGAGGGATGCCACGAGAATGGTCCGTTGCGGTCAAAGGAGGTTTTTGGGTCATGACGGATAAGGCACCCGACCGTAAGTGCTGGGAAATGAACGAGACCTGCCCAATGCGGGGCCAGCCCCGCTCGGGTTCTTCATGTCCCGCGTATCGCAAAGGTTACTCTTGCTGGGAGTTTGACTGGAAGGGTTTTGTCGAGGCCTTGCCGGCGGAGAAATGGGACTACTGGAAGGCGATTCTTGAGCAATGCGAGCCTTGTGGCTGCTATAAGGCTCACGAGGCGACGATGCGGGAGCGTATTGCAGAGGTCCGGAAGCTCTAGCAGCAGGGTTTAAGCGCTTTAGCGCTCCGGTGGGATATCAGGCGGCGGGCTTTGCCCGCCGCCTTCGTTATGGTTTTGGTGTCGTTCTGATTTGGGTCGTTTGTCGTTCGCCGGCGGACGACACCCAGCCGTGGGCGGCCCTCGGGGTCGGCTTGGCCGTTGCGTCGGTTGTGTCGTTCTGTTTTGGGTCGTTTGTCGTTCGCCGGCGGACGACACCCAGCCGTGGGCGGCCCTCGGGGTCGGCTGGCCGTTGTGTCGGTTGTGTCGTTCGTTTTCCGGGCGTTTGTCGTTCGCCAGCGGACGACACCAACGGACGATGCCAGCGAACGACACCCAACCGTGGGCGACTCTCAGGGTCGTTTCCCCGGGGTCGTTTCCCCGGGGTCGGCTCCCGTGCGCGGCTTTCGGGCGGCAAGTATAACGGGGCCAGAAGGAAATCCCCGCCAATCCTGTGTAATAGGCTTGATAGGCCCTTAAGCGGTTAACGGCGACAGGGCCAAACCTACACCACTGGGGGGCAGAGTTAGTGAGGATCGCGATAGCGGGTTTTTCCGACGAGACGTGTACCTTCTGCATAGATCCGACCACCATCGAGCGTTACGAGCCGGCGGTCAAGCGTGGCGAGGCGGTGATCTCCAGCCAGCGCGGGATTCCAACGTACATCAACGGCTACATCAACGAGCTGGAGGCGGCGGGCGCGGAGATCGTGCCGATCGTTTACGCTCAGAAAACCCCCGGCCCGTTTGCCAGTTGGCTGACCACCGACTGCTTCGACAAGTACGCCAATGAGATCGCCGCGGGGCTGGCCGCCGCCGGTCGCCTCGACGGTGTCCTGTTGTCCCTGCACGGCGCGATGGCGGTCACGGCCGTGCCCAAGCCCGAGGCCGAGTTGGTTCGCCGCTGCCGGCGGGCCGTCGGCCCCGACGTGCCGATTATGGTCACCCTGGACCTGCACGCCAACGAGGATCACGAGCTGACCGACGCCGCCGACGCCGT
>JAKSCU010000286.1 GCA_022360435.1 Bacillota bacterium | reverse complement strand
GCGGTGGTGGTCTCGGACAGCAACGCTTTGACCGGTTTTAAGTTTCTGGGCGGCGCTGCATTGTTGACCGACGGGCCGGTATACGAAATGTTCGCCGAAAAGCTGCACAGGCTGAGGCTGCCCAAGCCATTGGCGGTGACAAAAGTTTGCGTGGAAGAAATATACGATATGTCCATTAAAAACCCCGGCGGCAAAATAGCTTAGTATACTTTAATAAGGAGTGATTTTTCCATGACATCCAAAGAAAGAGTGCTTAATATTTTTGCTGACAAAGACGCCGACAGGATGGCCTGCTTCAGCGGAATGGGCAGCGTATTGACAGCCAGCCTGTCGGAATTCGGCTACAAGTTTCCCCATGTGCACGGCGACGCGGTTAAAATGGCCAACACCGCCGCTTATACTTACAAGACCACGGGTCTTGAATCGGTAATCGTCCCTTACGATATGTGCGTCGAAGCCGAGGCCCTGGGCTGCGTTATGAACGCGTACGAGGATGTCAACCAGTTGCTGTATCCGACCATCAAGGAAAAAATAATCCACTCCCAGGAAGAAATGACTCAAATTAAAATACCCGACAAGGTTTGGGAAAAGGGCAGATTCCCCGTTGTTATGGAAGCCATGCAGTTGCTTAAAAAGGATGTCGGCGACGAGGCGGCCATATGCGGTTGGTTCCTTGGCCCCTTTACCCTGGCCGGTCAGTTGATGGACCTTAATGACCTGTTCAAGCTGGTTTTCAAAAAGCCGGATCTGGTAAACGGGATGCTGGAAACACTCACCGATCTGATTATCACCATGGCTGCCAAGTACCGGGAAGCCGGCGCGGATTTCATCTGTATCCGCGAAATGGGCGCCACCACCGACGTGCTCAGTCCCAGGAACTTCAAACAGTGCATTGACCCGCACCTGGCGAGAATCTTCTCCGCCATTGGCTCGCCCAATGTGCTGCATATCTGCGGCAGCAGCAATATTATAATGAAGAATATGCAATCCAGCGGCGCCGACGCAATAGCCATTGAAACCAAAAACGACATGCAAAAGAGCAGGGAGGACATCGGTGACCAGCCGTTAATCTTCGGTCAGATTGACGCTTATAACATCCTGGTCAACGCCACCCCCGAAAAGGTGGCCGAGGCCACCATAGCCAGCATGGAAGCATCCGTGGATTCGGTCTGGCCCAGTTGCGACATATGGCCTGAAGCACCCGTGGCCAACGTCAAGGCTATGGTTGACACGGTTAAAAAGTACGGGGCCGAGAAGTGGGCCAGGAAAAACAAGTAATCTAAACCTTTTCATTTAGGCTTATCCGGCCTCTTCGTTACCAAGAGGCCGGATAGAACAGGCCCGTTGTTTTGGTTTGCCGAACATGCAGTCGGGAGGGATAAAATGTCCGGTTATATAGATGTCCACTTAATCACTGGATTCCTGGGCAGCGGCAAAACAACTTTTTTAAACAGGCTGATTGAGCAATTTCCCAAGGACAGAAAGCTGATGATTTTAATGAATGAATTTGGTGAAATTGGTATAGACGGCACGCTCATTGCCGGCTCGGACCTGGATATTTTGGAGATTAGCAAAGGTTCCATTTTTTGCGCTTGCGTAAAGACCGACTTTATCAAGGGTTTATATGAAGTGGCGCAAAAAATAAAGCCGGATTTGTTAATCATGGAATCAACAGGTGTGGCCAATCCCCAGGATATCAAAAAAGATTTGACTTTACCCATTTTCAACGACCGTTTCAGGTTCAAGGAACAGTTTTGCCTGGTTGACGCCGCCAATTTTTTGGACGCTTATCAGGTTTTTGCCGCCGTTGAAAGACAGATTTCATCGTCCACCAGGTTTATAATCAATAAAATCGACCTTGTTTCCCCAGAGCAATTGGATGAGGTGAAAGATTTAATTAAAAAACATCATCCTGGCCCGGTTTTTTACGATACATCTTACGCCGCTATCGATATTACCGGGTTTATGCCTCTGCCAAAATCGGCGGAAGAAACTATTGCCCAAGTGCAAAATCAGCTAACCGATGCCGAGTTGGACCAATACACCGAGGAATTGCTGAGCGACCCCGAGGCCGCCATAACGCCGCCGGATATATTAATGTCGGCCACATTTTTGTGGCAGGGCAAAAATCTGTCCGACCTGGAGGGCGCGATAAAAAAACTGCCCCGTGAAGTATTGCGCGCCAAGGGTTTTATAACTGCCGGCGGGAAAACATATCTAATGAGTTACGTAATGGGGCAATATTCTGTCGGGGAATACACCGGGCCAATCCAGGCCCAACAGCGGGATATACTTGTTTTGATTTACCCGCCCCAGATTAATACCGAGCTGGAACAAATTATGACTGAAAACAGTTTTGTTAAAAAAGGAGACCTGATGCCCGGCCAGCCTGTCTGAGAATCCGGATTGGCCGCCGGTATATGGCGGGAGGAGCCTATGTATAGTTTAAGCGGCGGCATAACGATAATCACCGGCAACGGTAAAGGCAAAACCACCACCGCTCTGGGCGAGAGTTTCCGATTTTGGGGCGAGGGCAAGAAGGTTTTGGTTTTACAGTTTATTAAAGGAGCCACGGTTTATGGTGAGTACAAAGCCGCGGCGCAATTGGGGCCTGATTTTATTATTAAACAGCTTGGACTTGGTTTTGTGCGGTTTGCCGCCGGGGAGGAACTGGAGAAACACAAGACGGTTGCCAAACAGGCCCTGGTCACCGCCGGGGAGATGCTTAAATCAGGCGTATACGACCTGATAATACTGGACGAGATACTGTACTGCGTCAAGTTTGGCCTGTTTGGCGCCGAGGATGTGGTGGAACTGGTCAAACTCAAACCCGGGGGCGTGGATTTGATACTCACCGGCCGGGACGCCCCGGAAGAGTTGATAGCCCTGGCCGATTCCGTTATTGAAGCCCGGGAGACCAAGCATCATTTGGCCAAGGGGATCAAGGCCCAAAAGGGAATAGAATTTTAGCTGACCCCTAATCCCGGCTCTATTGCGCAGCCGGGATAATTTATGTTGGTTTGTCGGTAAAACAAGACGCCGGGCCGGGAGGTGCAAACGTTGGCCGCCGTAGTCATTGAAATTATTTACGAGGGGGATCATTGCATACCCTGTGTTTACATGTTGGAAGCCGTCGAGGAAGCAATGGCTGCCTTTGGCCAAACGGTGAGCTTGGAAGTGGTGCATTTGAGGGAGAAAAAAGGCGGCCTGCGGTATAACCGGCTTTCCCGACAGTTGGGCCAGCCCGCGCCAATTCCGTCTATTTTTATCAATGGCCAATTATGCTTTAATGTCACGCCTCCGGTTCAGGAATTGCAACATTTTATCCGCCGGATTTTAAGTGGCGGCTGACCGCCGCTCAAGCTCCATTGGATGAAGTTTCACTTTACAAAATACCTCAAGGCAAATAAAGTTATAAAAGGGGGAGCAGTTATGCCCAAGGTGAGGGTGGACGTAATGCTCACCGACTTCCACCAGTGAGCGGCCTGCGTCTACATGGCGCAGGCGGTAAAGGCTTTACCGCGGGAAATACAGGATATTATCCAGGTCTATCAGTGGGATTTGCGCACACCCGAGGGGATAAGCAGATTTTTGGCATTGAAGGCCAAATCCCTGCCCAGTATCGCTTTAAACGGCGAGCTTGTTTTTGAGGCCATTATTCCTCCCCAGGAAGATTTGATAGCCGCCATTCGGGAAAGGTTTAAAAGAACCTGATTATTGTGGCGGCTTTCGGTGACACATGGCAGGCAACAGTTTAACAGGCTAAAAAAATGTTGGGAGGTATGCCCGGTGGGCGCTAAATGCGAAAATTGCAGGTGGCGCAAGAAGGCGGAAAAGAACCCCCGGTCAATATTGGGGCGGCTGTGGCACTGGCACATCAAGTGGTGTCCCGGCTGGAAGGCTTATCAAGCTTCGCTGCGGCAAAAATAGGCGGTCGCCAATTAAGGGATACCTGTGCTGTATAATATATAATAGCAATATAGACAACCGGATTAAAGCAAATTTGTTCCGGTTATTTATTTTACTTTTTTATGGGATTATGTGAGATTATAACAAGTGGTTCTCGTAGCGGGGTGAAGCTATGACCGTCTTTGGCGCCAGATACTACACAGACGGGGAAATATGGTCCCGGGTGCGGCGGCTGGAAGAAGAGCGGGATAAAGTCCAGGCCCAACTGGCGCTGCCGGATATAAGCACCGATAGCGAGGTTATGCCTGTACTGGCCCGGCAGCTGCACCAATTGGAGCAATTTTGCGTGGCGGCCCGGGAACTGCGGAACTGTTTAAGCGAGTTTGAGGCGTGGCGGGAAATGCTTGGGGAATATGAGCACAGCGAGGACGAGCGCGAAGAATTGGAGCGCCTGGGTAAAGAATACGCCGAGCTGTGCGCGAACAGAGCCAGGCGGGTGGTGCGGCTGCTGGTGGAGCGGGGCTGTCTGGACAAAGAGATGGAAGATGAAAAAGACCTGGAAATTCTGCAATTCATCGATTACGCCGGGCCCGAGTACGCCTGGCGGCTGGGCATCAACATCGGGCTGGATGTGGCCGAGGCGCGCCGCCGCCTGGAATTGCTGTTGGAGAAAGGCTTGTTGGAGCGGGTGGAGGGCAATATGCTGGAGAATTACCACCGGGCCAAAAGCTGGACCAAGCACATGAACCACACCTATTACCGGATAACCCGGCAGGGCAGGCATTACTTGAGAAAATTGCGGAATAAAGGAAAATAGTTATTATTATTAAAGCAGGGGTGCGCAGCGCCATGAAAAACCGACCGAAAAACCGGGTTCACGTGGCGGTGGTGGGCGGCGGGGCCGCCGGACTCACCGCAGCCGTAGCCGCGGCTTACGCCGGCGCCAGGGTTACGGTGCTGGAACGGATGGACCGGGTGGGTAAAAAAATACTGGCCACCGGCAATGGCCGGTGTAATTTAAGCAACACCGACCTGGACATTGTTCACTACCACGGCTCAAACCCCCGCTTTGCTTACGGCGCCCTGTTCCGGTTCGACTTTGACCGCACCATGACGTTTTTTGAATCTCTGGGCATAGCGTGGCAAGTGGAGGAGGGCGGCAAGGTGTTTCCCATGTCCGGCCAGGCTTCCGGCGTTCTGGACGTTTTGCGGCACGAGGCGGAGGTCTGGGGCGTGGAAGTGCTTTGCAACGCCGGAGTGGAAAAGATCACCGGGCGACCGGACCGGTTTATGCTCGAGCTTGCCGGTGACAGAAGCATAAAAGCCCACCGGGTAATTATCGCCGCCGGCGGCCGGGCCGCGCCCAACCTGGGTTCCGACGGCAGCGGCCACCGGTTGGCGCGGCAACTGGGACATCGGGTTATCGAACCGTTTCCCGCCTTGGTGCAGCTGAAACTGGCGGCGGATTTCCTGAAGAGCATAGCCGGAGTAAAATTTATCGGCGAAGCCCGAGTGCTGGCGGCCGGCCGGACCGTCCAACGGGCCGGCGGAGAGATACTATTCACCGATTACGGCATTTCGGGGCCGCCCATATTGTCTTTGAGCCGCGCCGCCGGTGAACATCTGCGCCGGGGCGGCGAAGTTCACCTGACGGTGAATATGTTCAGCCGGATGTCCCGGGAGGAGCTGCGGCAATTTTTGGCCCGGCGTTTGGAAACCCAGGCGGGCAAAAGCCTGGATTTCAGTTTCGTGGGATTTGTCAACAAACGCCTGATCCCGGTGCTGCTGCGGGAAGCAGGCGTCACTGACCCGCGCAAGCCGGCGGGACAGGTCACCGCCTCGGAGCGGGAAGCCATACTTGGCCTTTTGCAGGACTGGCGTTTCGAGATAACCGGCACCAGGGCCTGGCCTTCGGCTCAGGTGACCGCCGGCGGGGTGGACGTGACGGAAGTGGACCAAAAAACAATGGCCTCCAAGCTGGTGCCCGGGCTTTTTTTTGCCGGCGAAATCCTTGACATAGACGGCGACTGTGGCGGCTATAACCTGCAGTGGGCCTGGTCTTCGGGCTACGTGGCCGGGGAAAACGCCGGTGCCCGACACTCTAAAAATTAGACATAATTTGCGAAAAAAAGGTTAACCCGGCTGTATATAGAAAAGAATATATAGTGATCCTTGAATAGTAATGTAACGTGGGTATGTTGATGGATTTAAGCCGGGGATAATTTAAACAAAATATAAAAACATAACTTTTTAAACCGGGAGGGAGACGGGATGTCGGGTTGCGGGAGTTGTTCATCTTGTGGCAGTGGCGAAGACAAGGCGCAGGAGTATAAGAATCTGGATGGCAAGTCGGCGGTCAAATGCACTTTCTGTGAAAATGAAATCGTTTTCGACCGCTTACCGTTAAGCCGCAAAGTAAAATGCAATGAGTGCGGTACGGTAGTGGTTGTTATTCCCTTGCTTTTGAATTAACCGATTAACCCCAGAGGGGTTCCAACTCCCCGCGGTGGAAATGCCGGGCCGCGGGGAATACGGCGGGACCCACTCCGTGACGCGGCCGGGCGTGGCGAAATAAGCAGTATCAAGCTGTATGTTGGTATAAGGGTGGCTTTGACAGGCAGAATAAATGGCAAAGTGTTTGGGGTTCAAGTGTAAATTAAAAACGCCGGGGGCGGGAAAATGGAAAAATGGTTATGCGAGATTTGCGGGTATGTTTACGACCCGGCGCTGGGGGCTGAGGACATACCACCGGGCACGCCCTTTGAGGAATTGCCCGAAGAATGGGTATGCCCGGAATGTTACGCGGAAAAGGACCAGTTCAGCCTGGAGTTGCTTAACCGGGACAGGGGAATTAAAAAACAGTAGCGCACCAAAAACAAATCAGGGATTGGAGTGGGTAACGTGAATGCTCAAAAAGTGGTGTTAAACACCGCCAAGGGTGACATTGAACTTGAACTGCAGCCGGAAAAGATGCCCGTCACCGTGGAAAATTTCTTGAAATTGGTGGATTCCGGATTTTACGACGGCCTGACCTTCCACCGGGTGGAGCACTGGGTGGTGCAGGGCGGGGACCCCAATGGCAATGGAACAGGCGGCCCCGGATGGACCATCAAGCTGGAGACGCACCCGGACCTGAAAAATGAGCGCGGCGCGCTGGCCATGGCCCGGTCCGCCAACCCCGATTCGGCGGGTTCACAATTCTATGTGCTTAAAACCGACGCCTCCTGGTTGGACGGGCAGTATGCGGTATTCGGCATGGTTGTATCGGGCCTGGACGTTGTCGATAAGCTGGAAATAGGCGACAAAATAAACTCGGCCAAACGTTTATGATATGTCTCGTTGTGAATAATCACAAAACATTTGCATTTATTTCAAATCTATGTTATTATCGCAAGGTACGTTAAAGAGTTGGAAAAAGCCAGGATTATCTTACTGCCTTTCTACTTTAGAGGATTGGGCGGAGGGTTTCTGCAGGTGTTCCGCTTTTTAATGAAAAAAATTAGGGAGGCCAAAGTATTAAATGACTGGTACTGTAAAATGGTTTAACGCGGACAAAGGTTTTGGTTTTATTGAGCAGGAAACCGGCGGTGACGTTTTCGTCCATTATTCCGCCATTCAGACGGAAGGCTTTAAAACCTTGGAAGAAGGGCAAAGGGTTGAATTCGACGTAGTTGAAGGCAACCGCGGCCCCCAGGCGGCCAACGTCTATAAACTGTAAAAGACGAACCGTTTTGGCAAGCAAAAGATGCCGCATTAATGCTAATGCGGCATCTTTTTTGTACTCTTAGGAAAGTATACCTCCGGCCATATT
>JAKSCU010000215.1 GCA_022360435.1 Bacillota bacterium | reverse complement strand
TTCCACCAGCGCCTTGATTTCCTCCACGCCGGTGCCGGGATAAATGGTATCCAGATACATTTCATGTGTTTGGGGGTCGAACCTGAACAGGGCTTTGTCGGTCACCACGGCCACCGGGCCGCTGCCCAACAAGCCGGCTTTTTTCCTGGCGTCCGGAGTTCCGTCAAGGTAACCCGGCGTAGTCAGATAATCCACCTTTTTAACAAAGCGCAGGGGTTCCAGCCGGAGCATCACCACCACCCGACCGATGTTGGAACCGATGTCGTTGCCGCCCCCGCTGCCCGGCAGGCGCACTTTGGGCGCCGGGTAGTCTTGGTCGCCGAAAATGGCCGTGGTGTTGAGGTTCCCGTACTTGTCGATTTGGGCGGCGCCCAGCACCCCCACGTCGTAGTACCCGCACTGCATGTCGCTGAAAACCCGCCACTCCGAGGTGAGACAAAGGGCCCCGTCGGCGGCCGACGAGTCGCCCACATTGAAGTCAACCCGGTATTTTTGCGGCCCGATACAGCCGGATTCATATACTATATTAAGGTTGGGGGCGTGGAAACGCTTGGCGGTTATGCCGGCCACCAGGGGGATGCCTATGCCCACGAAGGCCACTTCCCAGTCCTTGAATTCCTTGGCGGCCATTATGGCCATCAATTCCGACGCCGTGTATTTTTGACTGCTCATACCGCTCCTCCTAACCCGGAATCCGGTTGAAATGGCGTTCCATGCGCGTTAGATTCTGCAACCGCCCCCAGCCCACTTTTTCACAGTAAGCCAGGTGGTCGGCGCAACTATAAACGTAATCATCCAGCCAGCCCGTAAATGTGTCCCTGTCCTTGGCCGCCTCGTGATAATCGCCGCAAAACAGCACGTCGTAGGCATAATAGCCGTAACAGGACTGCGGATGGCAGCCATAGGGCACCTGCACCACGGCGTCCACACAGTAAAAAGGAATTAAAGTCATGTTGCCCCGGCGCCTGATCTCGTCTGTCGGCACAATTTCCTCGCAGGTTATGACGGTGTGCTTGGCGGCCCGGGCCTTGTTTTCGTCGTTGCCGGTGAAACCCCAAACCTGGGCGTTGCCCATGGCGTCGGCCCGCTGCACGTGAATAACGGCCACGTCGGGGTGGGCCGCCGGCACCAGGGCCACCGGCTCCCCATGGTAAGGGTCGTCGATGACCTTGATCCGCCGGTTGTACTTGACAATATCCGTCCCCAGCATGGATTTGATGGCCATAAAGGGGATATTCAGACCGCCGGCCAGGTAGCGCATGCTGATGCCGGCATTGGACCAGTCTTCCAACTCGATTTTGGCGGGAATCCCTTTTTCCACCGACCGCCTGATATTGGGAGCCAACCCGATGGCCCCGTAGCCCAGGTAGGCTCCTTCCCACCTTTTGACGGCCCCGGCGCCCACCAGCAGATCCATCATGTCGGTTTTGCTGTCGTCGATAACCGTGAGGTTTTTAATCCCCCGCCTGATTATTTCGTGCACGGCAGCCACGCAATCCCTGCCTATAAAACCGCCGAAAGTGATGCTGCAGCCGTCTTTTACATACTTCCCCACGGCTTCCGGCAAAGTCATTAATTTATGCCCGTTTTTGTCGCCGCTCAAACCAAATTCCTCCCCCGTGATAAAAGCTTTGGGTCAATGGATAAATCAAGCGCCGGCCTCCGGCGAAACCGCGGTTCCGGTTTTTCTGCCCTTGATCAAGTTGGCCGCCAGGGCCATGGCTATCATTGCCAGGCCGGCAATGTCGGTATGGAACTGCGGGTGCAAAGCCAGCAACGCCCCGCCGATTAACAAAAACCTTTCCCACCACGCCGCCCTGGTGATTAAATAGCCGATGTTTCCGCCAGCCAGCGCCATCACGCCGATCAACGCCGTAGTACATGCCCATGCAATATGCATGCCGTCACCTTGACCAATTAAAGCGGGTTCAATGGCGAAAAAGAAAGGCACAATAAAGGCGGCCAAACCGAGCCTGCAGGCGGTGAGGCCAATTTTCATGGGGTCGTCCTTGGCTATACCCGCCGCCGCATAAGCGGCCAGGGCCACCGGCGGCGTTATGGCGGAAATAATGGCGAAGTAGAACACGAACAGATGGGCGGCCAGCGGCAGCACCCCCAGGTCAATTAGGGCGGGGGCGGCCATGGTGCCGGTGACTATATACGCCGCCGTGGTGGGCAGCCCCATGCCCATCAAAAGGGCCACCAGGGCGGTCAGAAACAGCGCCAGCCACAGGACGCCGCTGGAAGCCGCCACAATAGCGGCGGAAATTTTCAAGCCCGCGCCGGTAAGGTTGATGCTGCCGATTACCAGGCCGGCGGCGGCGCAAGCCAGAGCCACGGTTACGGTGTTGCGCGCCGCCACCACCGCCCCTTCCTTGAAGCGCTCCCAGCTGATCCGGCTGTCCTTGCTGAGCAATGACACCAGGAACATGCTGATAATGGCGTAAAAGCCGGACCGTATGGGTGTATATTGCAGCACGGCCAGGAAAAATATCAGCACCCCGATGGGGATCAAGAAAAACCAGCCCTTTTTCAACACCGCCCTGGCCGAGGGCAGCTCCTCCCTGGGCATACCGGTCAGGCCCAGCCGGCTGGCCTCAAAATGGACCCCGAAAAGAACGCACAGGTAATACAGCGCCGCCGGAATAATGGCCGCCACCACCACGTTAATATACGATATACCCAAAAACTCGGCAATTATAAATGCGGCGGCGCCCATAATGGGGGGCATCAGCTGTCCGCCGGCGGAGGCGCAGGATTCCACGGCGCCGGCAAAGTGCGGCCTGTAGCCGTTATTCCGCATCAACGGTATGGTAAAGGTGCCGGTGCCCACGACGTTGGCCACCGCGCTGCCGTTAATGGAACCCATGAAACCGCTGGCCATAACCGCCACCTTGGCCGGCCCGCCGGTGAAACGGCCCATCAAAGCCATGGCCAGCTGCAGCAGAAACTGGCCCATGCCCAGCCGTTCCAGCATGGAAGTCAAAAATATGAACAGAAAAATATAGCTGGCGGAAACCCCCAGCGGCACACCGAATATACCCTCGGTGGTCAGGTACATCTGGGAAATTACCCGGCCCAGCGAGTAACCCTTGTGCCCCAGCAAACCCGGAATATATGGGCCAATAAAATTGTAGAGCAGAAAAACGACGGCTATGCCCACCAGCACCCAGCCCGTGGCCCGGCGGGTGGCCTCCAGTATGAGCAAAATCATAATTCCGCCGCACACTAGATCGGCGGTGCTGGGGGCGCCGGCCCGCAACACAATTTCCTGGTAAAACAAAACAATATACGACCCGGATGCCAGGGCAAGCAGCACCAGGACATAATCCAAAAAGGTGGCTTTCTCCATAGCGCCCTTGCGGGTCATGGGGAAAATAAGAAAAACAATGACCAAAATCAGCGTAATGTGAATATCGCGTTGAATCCAGGCGCCGAACATGGACACCCCGGCGGTGTATAAATGGAAAAAAGTAAGGGTCAAGGCTGTAATCAATATCAAAGCGGGGGTAAGCTTTTTCTTGCTTTGCACTTCACCGGTTTTCCCTGTTGCGTCACTGTTCATTTGTTGTTTTCTCCCTTAAAAACGCCATTTTTGTTCAACTCCAATCTTAACCAGCGATTTGGGCGCAAAATAGCGATTCAGGCGATATGCCTCCCCCCCGTAAATGATAGTGTGATCCGCCACGGCACCCACCCGCAGGGGCAAGGCCCCCACCCGCCTGTCCATGTTCTCAATCACGTTCCAACCCTGATGGCTCTTCAATTCACCCTGCCCGGTATATCCCAGCCCCGCGCCGAATGAAAGGCATCTGGTCTGGCACAAAACCAGACCGCCGTCACGGTAGGCAAAAAAATCGCGTACCGGCAGGAGATCCACAGAATGGATAAACCTGAGCTCAAAAGAGTCTCCTTCGGATATGGGACCAATCTCCAACACCCGGTGGGTTTTCATGTCCCGCACCACCAAAACGGCGGCGCTAGCTTGCTGCCAAACCAGGACGGCGCCCAGCATTAAAATAACCGCCGGCCAAAAAAGCAAGCGGCCCGGCCCGCAAAGCTTTTTTCCTTTGGGCCGGGCGCTGCTCAAGCTTGTTTCCATTACTTCATTTCAGGCGGCATCAGGTCGCCGGACACATCAAGCCCGATTTCCTGGAAATATTTGATCACCCCGGGGTGCAGGGGGATAACGGCATTGGTGATGGTGTTGTCAGGGGTGCTAACCTTGGCGCCGGCGTATACCGCCGTCAGGTCCTCATTGCTTTCAAACACGGCTTTGGCCAGGTTGTACGCCAGTTCCTCGGACATGTCCTTATGCACCACCACGCTGTTCCAAACAGCCGGGGTGTTGACGTCCACTTCAACACCGGAATAGGTTCCGGCGGCGAGGGTGGTGGCTCCGTAATAGGGATACTTGGTAGTAATCTTGTTCATTTCTTCGTCGGTAAAGGGCAGGATACGGATTTCATGCGTTGTGTCCAAGTCCATGATGGAGGAAGTGGGGGCGCCCACGGACCAGACGCCAACGTCAATGACATTGTCACGCAGCCCTTCGGTGTTCTCCGAAAAGGACAAACGGAATTCTTCAATATCGTCATAGGTGATGCCCAGCGCGTCCAGAACCTGGTTGGCCATATTCTCGGTGCCGCTGCCCGGCGCACCCACCGAAACCTTTTTCCCTTTGATGTCGGATATGCTCTGGGGGCTGTTATCCGAAAGGGTTACCAGGTGCATTACGTTGGGGTACATGCACATGAAAGTGCGCAGTTCAATAGGTTGGCTAAACTGGTTTTCACCCTTGTACGCCTGGTACACCACGTCGTTCATCAGCAAGCCCAACTGGGTTTCGTCGGTGTCGAGCAGCCTGGCGTTCTCAACAGACGCGCCGGTCACCTCGGCGGTGGCTTCAACGTTTTCCACCTTGTTGTTGATTATGCCGGCCAGGGCGCCTCCGTAGGGATAATAGGTGCCGCCGGTGCCGCCGGTGGCGATGGAGATCCTTTCCGGCTTGGCTGCCTCGCCATTTTCGCCCTCACCCTCACCCCCGCCGCCGCCGCAACCGGCAACCACCAAGGCCAGGGAAAACAGCACCGCCGCCGCCAGCACAAAACCTGAAAAGCCCAATCTTTTTGCATGCATCGTGATTATTACCTCCTTAACTAAAAAATTAAATAGCTTTACAAGCAATTAATGTTTTAGGATGCAGTCGTTTTTAATCCAGTTGATCAGGCTGTTCAATCACCCCCTCGCCTCCCTAAAATAAGTCGGGAGATCCGCCGAGGCGAACAGACGCGGCCCGGGCGCATTCCCGCAATAAATCCAGGTACCTCATTAACACCTCTTCATTCAGCCTGGCATATGGTCCCAATATATTTAACGACGCCACAACTTCTTTGCGCCTGTTCCAGACGGGGACGGAAAGGCTGGACCCTCCTTTAATCCTTTCGCCGTAGCTGACGGCCCAACCCCTTTGCTTTATTTCCGCCAGTTCTTTGAACAGCAAGCCCTGGTCGGTAATCATAAAGCCCTGGCTTGTCTTCTCGTAATGCAAAACGTCGGTGATTTCCTCCCGGGTCATATAAGCAAGAAACAGCTTGCCGGGCGAGCCGTTATTGGGACTTAACGGCACCACCGTTCCAACCCCGACGGAAAATTTCAGCGGGTGTTCGCTTACTATTTCCGACACACATATCCGGCAATAGCCCTTCCTAATATACAGCGTCACCGTTTCACCGGATAATCTCCACAACTTTTCCATGAAGGGGTAAACGTTCCGCACCAGGCCCCGGTTCCGCTCCAGGCCGGAATTGAACAGCCCCACCAAGCCCCAGTGCAAAAAATATTTGCCGGTTTCCGTGTCTTTAAGGACAAAATCCTTGTTTTGCAATGTGGACAAAATACGATACACCGTGGTTTTGTTAAGATTAAGCCCGACACTGATTTCAGTGAGCGTTTTTTCTCCTCGACCCAGGCAGGTTAATATGTCGGCGGCCCGCTCCACCGCGCGCACACCGGAGATACTTTTACCGGCAGTTGACGAACCGATGTCAAGCAATAGGATCATCACCCCCGCTGTTTCGTCTGGCAAAACTGTATTTTCATAATATTTGATCTTTTAATTAAACGCTAATCTTGTAAATCCTGCTAAAAAATGAGTTATGTTTGAAAATTTTTTATATTTTTATTTTACCGCTGTCTAAATAATTATTTTTGCTTTACAATAATAAAAAAAGCGCACTTATTCAGTTCCCTTTGCGTGCGCTTTTTAATACTCTTATCCTTGAATCCGGCCATTAATATGGACGGAAGTATACTTTCTTAAGAGTATAAAAAAAAAGCGCACTTATTTAGTTCGCTCTGCGTGCGCTTTTTGGTACTCTTATCCTTGAATCCGGCCATTAATATGGCCGTAAAAGGCCCATAAAATAAACGTGCTTCAAACTATATAAATCCAGGTTTCATATAACGAAATTACGAGGTGATTTTGTGCAGGTAAAAAATATCATGACTAAAACCAAAGCGGCGTTAAAACCTGAAGCAAGCGCCATTGAAGCATGGAATATTATGAACGACACAAAATTACCGGGCATACCGGTAATCGACAAACACAGCCATGTGACGGGCATTGTGGCCAAAGACGAAATAGTGTCGGCCGGTCCCCGGATACTGGCCGGGGATGTATCCGTGCAGTCGGTTATGCGGGCCGATGTCCCGGTTCTCAGGGAAGACGCGCCGGTATCCGACGCCTGGACCATGCCCGCCAACGTGTTTCCGGTGGTTAACGGCAAAGGGCGGATAACCGGCGTCCTGGACCGTTCGGACGTGGGACGGGTCCTGTTCATGGAAGCCAGTCGCCTGTTTCAAAAAATCGAAACTATTATGGATTCGGCCCACAACGGCATTGTCGCTATAGATGAAAATGGCATCGTAACCATGTTCAACCAGGCGGCGGAAAAGATTACCCGGCGGAAAAACAACGAAGCCCTGGGGCGCCACCTTTCGGAGGTGATTGTGCCCCAGGGCTTGCTGGACGTGCTGAAGGAAGGCCAGTACCAGTCCCATTATAAATTTACCGTGGCATACTCCTCCGGCACCCACACCTACCTGACAAACCGCACGCCAATCATAGAAAACGGGCGGGTGGTGGGCGCCATCGGCGTTTTCCAGGATATTTCCGAATTTGAATTCATCTCCGAGGAACTCAACACCGTAAAACAACTGAACAAGGAACTGGAAGCCATTATCGAATCTTCGTACGACGGGATTATAATCACCGACCACGACGGCAAAATTATCCGGGCCAACCGGGCCAACGAGAGAATTACCGGCGTATCACGGCGGGAGTTGCAGGAAATGGCCATCCGGGACCTGGTGAACAGGGGTGTTTTCACCAACTCGATGGTTGAAAGCGTCGTCGCCAAGGGCGAAGCCGTTACCATTTCGGAGCAAACCGCCGGACAAAACCACCTGCTGCTCACCGGGAGCCCGGTGGTAAACCAGCAGGGAGAAATAGCGCGGGTGGTCATCAATATCAGGGACATGAAGGACTTGAACAATCTGAAAAACCGGCTGGAAGAAAGCCTGGCCCTGAGCGAGCGATACCATGACGAACTTACCCAATTGCGCAGCAAGTTCATGGCCCAGGAGGGCGTGGTAATCAAATCGGCGGGTATGAAAGCGGTAATGAACGTAGCCCTGCGGCTGGCCCGGGTGGATTCAACGGCGCTGCTTCTGGGCGAATCCGGAGTGGGCAAGGAAGTGGTGGCCAAAGCAATCCACCGGCAGAGCAAGCGGAGTAAAGGGCCTTTTATTACCGTAAATTGCGGCGCCATACCTGAGAACCTGCTGGAATCCGAGCTGTTCGGTTACGACAAGGGCGCATTCACCGGAGCCAGCAGCGAGGGAAAGCCCGGCATGTTCGAGCTGGCGGATAAAGGCACCCTGTTTCTGGACGAGGTGGGCGACCTGCCCCCGTCTTTCCAGGTAAAATTGCTGCGGGCGATTCAGGAAAAAGAAATTACCCGAGTGGGGGGAGTCAGGCCGCTGTCCGTAAATGTGCGCATCATCGCCGCCACCAACAAACGATTGAAAGAACTGGTGCAGCAGGGCAAATTTCGGGAGGACCTTTATTTCAGGCTAAACGTGGTGCCCATCAGGATTCCCCCGCTCAGGGAACGAAAAGACGACATCATTCCATTGGTGTATTTATTTAAAAAGCAATTTGAAAAGACATATGAGTTGGACAAAGAATTTTCGCCGTCTACGTACCAAACTTTACAGAACCACTCCTGGCCCGGCAACGTGCGGGAAATTAAAAACGTGGTGGAACGACTGCTGGTGACCGCCCCCGGCCGGTTAGTGGATATTTCCGAAATACCCGGCGATACCACCCCCCAGTCCCGGCCCGCTCCAAGCGGAGTAAGTGTCAGCGGCATCATTCCCCTGAAAAAAGCGCAAATCGAGCTGGAACGACAGCTAATCGGGGCGGCCCTTAAAGAACTGGGCAGCACGCACAAAGCCGCCAAAGCCCTGCACGTGGACCAATCCACCATCGTCCGCAAAATGAACCGCATCCGGGAAGAGGGGCTGAACATTTAAAAGAATCCCCCCGGCGCTTAAATAAACAAAAGCTCCTTGCTTAAGATTGTTGATGAAACAACACGGATTAATCCGGATAATCCCTGCCCAAAATAGTTTCAAGTATTAAGACCTGCCCGGCAACAAAGCCGTTTTTTTGCCCGCGCGCCCGGTTTAATTCTTGAACACCAGGAAAAGACCGCTGACAAATATCAACCCGTTAATTATAAGGATAAACTGCCGGTCGGAAATCTTATTTATCAACTTGGCGCCCAACCAGCTACCCAGGAACAGCGCCGGTGTCAGCTTTAGCCCCGCCACCAGTAATTCCGGTGATAAAATATCCATGTTAACAAATAAAATCATCTTTATGGTGTCACCAACCAATAGAAACAGCACGAGCGTTGCTACAAAAGCATGCTTGGCCATCCCCAGGGTTACCAGGTAAATGGAAATAATTATGCCGCCCGAATGCGCCACCGCCGACGAGGCTCCCGCCAGCACGCTGATAACAGCCCCGTGATAAGGTTTAAGCTGTAAACCGGTGAAATAATCCGCCTTTTGCTGGCGAATAATCTGTAAGACCGAAAATACAATGGCGATTAAGCCGATGGTTAATTGTGTGGCGGACGGAGAGGCCCAGGCCAGGTAATAAGTGCCCAGGACAACTCCCGCCACTCCTCCGGGGATCAGTACTTTGATGTTGCCGGCGTCCCATTTCTTCCAGTGCAGGCCGGCTGTGGATATGTCGGACAATAGCATCATGGGGGCCATTATGGCCACCGCAGCCTTGGAATCCATGGTCAAAGAAAGGATGGGCGTTAAAAAGACCCCGGCCCCCACACCAAACGTGGTTTTAATCAAGCCCGCCAAAAATGCCGCCGTAACCGAAAATACGTCTATCATCAGGTCACCCGCGTTTGTTGATCTTTTTCCCAATAAGCAAATAAGTCACGCTTTCAATATCTCGGCCTTGGTCAACTTGCCTGAAGCGGTGGCCAAAATTTCGTTAATTATTAACAAGCCATAGTCTTCGGTGCTATAGCGGCCGGACA
>JAKSCU010000219.1 GCA_022360435.1 Bacillota bacterium | reverse complement strand
TATATTTTGCAGCAATATCCTTATTTTCTGATGTGTCCGATATGCCAAATGCCGAGGTAATCAGCAGTTCTGCATTGGGGTTGAGAGCACCCGGGTCTGACTGAACCCTTCTTATCACAATATCATCTTCGGCATACTCTGTAAAGAGTTTGTACTTGTTAGCATTTTCTGCCCTGTATAAAACCTTTCGGCTTACAATCGCACCGTCCTGCCATGGTCTTGCAGACCATTCCTGTGTCCATTCAATGGGCGGGAACGCTCCGGCCTTACGAAGTCTGTCACAAAGCGCATACCAGCCTTCAAGTGTTTCAATGGAAGGTGCGAATTTGCCGTCCTTACCGACCCATTCAATGCCCGCCGGTGAATGCTGCCTTATCCATATCCATGCGAGGTCGGAATTGTTGTAAAAATCCAGGCCGGCATATGTGCCTTCAGGAAGCTTCTTCTGAATGTCTATCATAAGTTTTTCGAATTCATCCCACGAAATTGACTTTTCAAAATCCCAAACCTCAAATCCCAGCTCTTCTATCCAGGTTTTGTTAAGAAACATGGCCTGAGCAGTTATACCGATTGTCACCATATAGAGTTTGTCCTTGTATTTTCCCGTATCCACAAATTCCATATTCCAGTTATCCAGATTGATAACTCCCGAATCGATATACGGGTCCAGGGGAATCAGTACGCCTTTGGGGCAGTATTCACCAATCTGGTTTGCCTGAAACTGGACAATGTCAGGAGCATTGCCGCTTGCATAATCTGTTGCTATCTTTACCCAATAGTCATTCCAGCCGGGGCTTGAAGTAATAATCTCAACATTTGGATTTTCGGCCATAAACAAATCGTTAATTTTGTAATAGAGCTTGTCTCTTTCCGCATTTCCCCACCAGCCGATTCTGAGCTGAACCTTTTTGCCGTCAGCAGGGGTTTCTTCTTTCGCAGCTTCACCCGCCTTACTCTTTGTCCCGGCTGCTGACTCTTCCTCCGGTTTTGTCTCCTGTTTCAGTG
>JAKSCU010000363.1 GCA_022360435.1 Bacillota bacterium | reverse complement strand
CGGCGGCCGCCGGCAGAGATATGGGGCGGTTACGGGCGGAACAACCGCAAAAATATAAAAAAGGCCGGCCGGGAGGGGCTGGAGGTGTTAATTGAGGAAACGCCGCGGCGGGTTGCCGAGTTCAAGTCGGTGTACCGGCATACGCTGGAACGGAACCGGGCCGGAGACTTTTACTATTTTGACGACCGGTTTTTTGATTATATTCACAACCGGCTTCAGGGCCATTTTGCGTACGCCTATACCTGCAAGGATGGCGTGGTAGTATCCGCTGAACTGCTCCTGTTCAATAAAACCTACCTGCATTCTTTCCTGGGGGGCACGTTGGAGCAGTTTTACTACTGCCGGCCCAACAACATCTTAAAGCACGAGGCAATCAAATGGGCCAAAGACAGGGGCATCAAGTATTTTTTGCTGGGCGGCGGCCGCCGGGACAACGACGGTATTTTTCGCTACAAGCGGTCTTTCGCTCAGGACGGGGTGGTGGATTTTTACGTCGGTAAAAAGGTGCACGACAGTGCGGCGGCGGCGATGTTGAATGGAATTGCGGCTGCGCGGCAGCCGCATAAAACAGAGGGATTTTTCCCTGCCTACCGGAGGTGCTAAGGGTGGCTGTCAATAAATCAAATCAGTTTTGCAAAAGGGTCTTTGACTTTACATGTGCCACCATAATTTTGGTGCTGCTTATACCGCTGTTTATCCTGGTGGCCCTGGCTATTAAAATGACTTCCCCCGGGGAGGTGTTTTTCAAGCAGCAGCGTATCGGCCGCAACGGCCGTATCTTTTGGATGCGCAAATTCAGGAGCATGGTTCCCAACGCCGTCAACATGGGGGCCGGCATGTTTGTGGATGACGACGACCCGCGCATTACAGCGGTGGGTAAAATATTGCGCCATACCAGTTTGGACGAATTACCGCAACTTTTTAACGTTTTGCGGGGAGAAATGAGCCTGGTGGGTCCCAGGCCTGCGCCCCTGCACCATTTGGATAAATATGACGCCAAGCAGTGGCAGCGCCTGTCCGTAAGGCCGGGTGTCACCGGCTGGGCCCAGGTCAGGGGACGGCTGGCCCTTTACTGGCCCGAGCGAATTGAGTTGGACCTCTGGTACGTGGCCAATTACTCGTTGTGGCTGGACCTGCGGATTTTGCTGGAGACATTGCCGGTGGTGCTGTCCCGCAGGGGCGACAAGTACAAAGACGACTATAAAGAAGCCGACCCGTTCATGAAGCTTTAGATGCGCAACATGATGGGCGTAAAACCGGTAAAGTGCGAAAAAGCCGGCAATAAGCGCCACCGGGGCAAAGGAAAGCATATTATAAAAATGGGGGGCTGGCCATGAGGCTGCGGGAGCGCAATGTGTTGGTTACAGGGGGAGCCGGCTTCATGGGTTACCACTTGTGCCGGAAACTGGCGGCGGAAGGGGCGCGGGTCAAGGCTTTGGATTTGTGCGCCGGTTCTGTTTGTGACCGGGTGGACCTGGTAAATGGCAATATCGCTTGCGCGCAAACGGTGACAAAACTGGCCGGCCAGCCCGACATCATTGTGCACCTGGCGTACCCCATGGCCTTGCGCCGGCGGGTGGTGGACGCCGGCGCGGTTTCGGACAGCCTGGCCGGCCTGATCAACTTGATTAACCTGGCGCTGGAACGTGACGCCCTGCTGGTATACGTGTCGTCCATCGCCGTATACGGCAATGGCAGGTACGCGCCCATCGACGAGGAGCACCCGCTGGAGCCGGTATTGTTGCACGGGGCCGTCAAACAGGCCGGGGAAGCCTTTTGCCAGGTAATGGCCTTAAGCGCGGGGCTGAAGACGGTTATTTTAAGGGTGGCGGACATTTACGGGCCGGCCAGTCCCGGGCTGAGCGTACCGATCAAGTTTTTGCTCCAGGCCATGCGCGCCGAACCCATCACCGTGTACGGGGACGGTTCCGACAGGCGCACTTATACTTACGTTGACGATTTTACCGAAGCCGTGGTTTTGAGCATTACCGCACCTGGCGCCATGGGTGATATTTTAAACATTGGTGGTGACTGGTGCGTATCCATGCTGGAGCTGGCCCGGGCGGTAAACACAGTTACCGGCGGAGCCGGCCGGGTTGTGCGGCTGGATTGCCGGGGCGCCGGGCGTAATTTGCATATCAGCAGCGAAAAAGCCAAAAGGGTTTTGGGCTATCAACCGGCTTTCCAGCTCGAGGAGGGATTAACCCTCACCTGCCGGTGGTTAAAGGATAACCCCGACTATTACTAAGACCGGTCGGCCAATTTAAATTGTTCATTCTACCCATGACGGCATCATAATACGATGGTTACCAGTATGGTCAGTATGTGCAGCAACTGGTCGGTGACGTTAACCGGGTGCCACTTGGGAAGGGAGGTGGCAAAATATTTTATTTTAACCCGGTCGATGTTGTAATGGGAAACGAACAAAAATATAAACTTCCAGAGGGCGAAATAACCCGCCCAGTATAGGATCAAGCTTATCACCAGCGCCCAAATCAGGGCGTGCAGACCCAGGACCAGAAGGCTTTTCCTCTTGTACTGGGCAAACTTGTTCAACTGCATCAAGTAATCCGCCAGTATATGGCCCGCAAGCAAGAGGACAAAAAAAGAGAACATAAATATCCTCCCGGTCCCGTATATTTTTACTATATTCAAGGCTTGTTGTCGTGATACTAAAGCCGGGAGAATTAATGACCGTGTTTATATGAACCGGGCGCCCGGCGCGCAGGAGGTTTTATTTGTTGATGTGGGAGTTTTTTGCCGTCGGCATTTTGCTTTTGCTGGTCTGGCTGTTTATATATTTAAAATATTTCCGGGAACAACCGGTAAATTTCCCTCGCCGGGCTGCCCGGCGCGGTAAGGATGGCGACAGGCACTACTCGGTGGCTCCCTGGGGCGACGACGGAAACAGCGGCGGCATCGACGACCCCTGGTTTTCACTGCAGCATGCGGTTGACCGGTTGACTCCCGGCGCTACCTTGCTGATTAGGGGCGGGACATACCGGGAGCATGTCACCATGGGACAGTCCGGCGGTGAAGGGGATCCTATTGTAGTGCGGGTGTTCCAGGGCGAGGAAGCCGAGCTGGACGGAGAAAAAGTGGGCTGGAAATACGGGTTCAATTTTGCATCCGGCGTTTCCTTTGTCGCTTTGTCCGGGCTCAAGGTGAAAAACTATGCCGAGTACGGTTTCGCGCTTTGGGGGGAAAACCGGGGTATTAAATTAGCCGGCCTGGAAGCTTTCAGTTGCGGCACCGGGCTGCGGATTATATCCGCCAAAGACTTGTTGGTGGAAAGGTGTAACTTTTACAATAATAACGCCGGCCTGGTTATATCTCCAGGGCCGGTGGTGACAGCCCGGATTGAGCACACCCGTTCGTGCGGCAACGAAGGTCACGGCATGCCGGACGGTTTCCTTTTGGACAGCGGCGAAGACATTGTTTTGGAAAAATGCTATGCCGAATCTAACGCCGGCAACGGCTTTAATTGCCTGACTTCCAACACTGTCATCTCGGCCGGTGTTGCCAGGGAAAACGGCGCCAACGGCATTAAATGCGGCGGCGACGGATACAGGCTGGTCAACTGTATCGTGGACGGCAACGGCAAGGCGGGTATCTTTGTGTTCGGCGGCGGCAGGTATGAGTTGTACAACAACCTGACCATCAAGTGCGGGTTAAACGGCGATTACGGGCTGGCGGCTGTTGCCGGCGAAAACCCGTTAACCGCACGGGTAACCCTGGTCAATAACATTTTTGCCCACAACTACGGCGGTGTTTATTTGTCCGGAGCGGCGGTGTTGGAAAAGGAGGACCACAACATTTACTGGAGCCATGAAGACGCGGAAATAGCCACCGGCAGTTACCGTTACGGCAGGAAAGAAATCAACGGGTCGGTGTGGTT
>JAKSCU010000596.1 GCA_022360435.1 Bacillota bacterium | reverse complement strand
GCTTTTTCTATTTATTGTTTTTGCCGGTATTGCGCTGTATCACCCCCTTGTCTGTTGAGGCAATATAATTAAAATTCAAAATATTATCTATTGTTTGAATACTATTCGCTATTATTATAGTAATTCCTTCAGTCACAAAATAAAATTTACCGACATAAAAAAAGCGCTTATTGGTCCTCCGTGCGCGCGTTTTTGGGAACTAATCGGTGTTTTTCTCAGAGGGTTCCATTCCTCGGTTGCGGTTTTCAAACGACCGGCAGATACTACAGTGTGTAATATATTTGTAATACTATAACTGTTTTAATAGTACATTATTATTTTTTGATGATTAAGAATTTTTCTGCCAGGCGACATAAATAATACTCAAGATGTAATATAAAGCACTAAATGGTCAAGCACTAATCGGCCCCGGTCATTATATGACCGGGGCCAAGGTTGAAAATTGGTTGCAACGCCAAGAACCGGGTAACTGATTTAATCCGGCAGTTTGGCTATCGGCAGGGTATGCAAATTGCCGTTCTCATAGACGGTAAAACTGCCCGGGTCTTTTTGCAAGGCCTGCAACCGGGGCGCGGGAATAACGGCTTTTATTTTTAACAGTGACCAAAGGGCCAGCCCGCGCAGTTGCGGGTCCGGGGAGTCAAGAAGCTCAAGTAACAGGGGATTGTAATCCGACACCAGTTCGGGATTTTTTTCTCCGATACGGCCCAATGACCAGACAATGCCGCGTATTAAAGAAGGATCGTCCTGGAAAGAAACCATAATGGAAATAAAATCGCTGAAAAGTTCGGGGCGGTGGCGGATTATTTCCCCCACGGCTTCCGGGGACGCCCATCCCGAGCCCCCGGATTCGTCGTTTAAGGCCCAGAATAAGTTGCGGACAATTTCCCTGGCCCGGTCGGGGTCTTGGCGGGAAAGTTGGTCCACCAGCAGCCCCAGGCTTTCCACGGCCCTCCAGCGCAGGAGGTCGTCGGTGCTGTATAAGGATGCCAAAAGCGCCCCGGTAACATGGCCCCTATTATTTTTTCCCAGGCGCAAAATGGTTTGGAAATCTCCTTTTAACAGACAGTTTTTGACTTCTTTTTTCAGTTTAGGCACTTAAACCCTCTCCAGAAAAAAGCGCGCGCAGGAGGAAGCAAATGAGTGCGCTTTTTTTCAGCTTATCTTTTCCAGCTTGACCGAACATACTTTAAGCTCGGGTATTTGACATATGGGATCTTTGGCTGTGTTGGTCAGTTTATTGACGGCCACCTCGGGAAAATGAAAAGAGGTGAATACCTGACCCGGCGTCACCACGTCGGTAATCCGAGCTTTCACTTGCACCTGCCCGCGGCGGGATTTTACCAAGACCATATCGTCATCGGCGATATCCATTTTATGGGCGTCCACCGGGTTTATTTCCAGGTGTTCGGTGTTGTAATGCAGCTCCAGGGCGCCGGTGCGCCTGGTCATGCTGCCGGTGTGGTAATGGTAGTAACGCCGCCCGGTGTTGAGTACGAATGGATACTCGCTGTCGGGTTGTTCCGCCGGGGGGATGTGTTCAACCGGGTTGAATTTGCCCTTGCCCCGTACAAAGGTGTCCTTGTGCAGGTACGTTGTGCCAGGGTGATCCGCGGTGGGGCAGGGCCACTGGATGCCGCCCTCCTCCAGGCGTCGGTACGAGATACCCCCGTAAGCCGGGGTCAGGGAGGCAATTTCATCAAATACCTGGGAAGCGGATTCGTAACCCATGGGGTAACCCATGGCGGTGGCCAACGCGCAATAGATCTCCCAGTCGGGTTTGGATTCGCCCACCGGGTCAATGGCTTTGCGCACCCGCTGGACCCGGCGTTCGCTGTTGATGAAGGTGCCGTCCTTTTCGGCAAAACTGGCCGCCGGCAGAACCACGTCGGCCAGTTGGGCGGTTTCGGTAAGGAAGATGTCCTGTACCACCAGGAAATCCAACTTATCCAGGGCCTGCACCACATGGTTGACGTCGGGGTCTGAAAGGGCGTTGTTTTCGCCCATGATGTACATGCCCCTGACCGTGCTGCCTGCTCCATCAAACATTTCGCCCATGGTAATGCCGGGTTGGGCCGGCAGTTCGTCGACACCCCAGGCCTTGGCAAATTTGGCGCGGGCCTCGTCGGAGGCCACGGGCTGATAACCCGTCAGCACGACGGGCAGAGCACCCATGTCGCAAGCACCCTGGACATTGTTTTGGCCCCGCAGCGGATTCACGCCGCTGTTGGGTTTGCCGATATGTCCGCACAGCATGGCCAGATTGGCTACGGCGAATACGGTGTGGGTGCCGCAAACATGCTGGGTCAGGCCCATGGTGTAAAGGATGGTGGAATTTTTGGCTTTGGCATATCTCCGGGCCACTTCTTTAATGGTTTCAGCCGGGATACCGGTGATTTCCTCCACATTTTCCGGGGTGTACTTGGCCACGGTCTCCTCCAGGGCCGCGAATTCCTCGGTCCTGCTTTCTATAAATTCCTGGTTGTGTAGATTTTCGCTGATGATCACGTTGGCCATGGCGTTTAAAAGGGCGATGTCCGAACCGGATTTCAACTGCAGATGCACGTCGGCCAGTTCGGCTATGCCGGTGCGCCGCGGGTCCGCCACCACCAGGGTGGCTCCTCTGCGCTTGGCCTTTTTGATCTGAATCGCCATGACGGGGTGGGTTTCGGTGGTGTTGGTGCCCGTGGCCAGGATAAAGTTGGCTTTGGATATTTCAGCAATACTGTTGGACATTGCTCCGCTGCCAAATGCATTCGCCAGACCGGCGACGGAGGGAGCGTGTCAGAGACGGGCGCAGTGGTCGATATTATTGGTGCCGAAGGCCACGCGGGTTAGCTTTTGCAGCATGTAGTTGTCCTCGGTGGTACAGCGGGCGGAACCTAACACCGCCAGGGCGTCGCCGCCGTGTTCCCGCTTGATGGCGCCCATTTTTTCCGCCACCAGCCCGATGGCCTCTTCCCAGGTGGTTTCCACGAATTGGCCGTCTTTTTTGACCAGCGGTTTCTTTAAACGGTCGGGATGGTGAATAAAGCCGTACCCGAACCGGCCTTTGACGCACAAGGCCCGTCCGTTGCCGCCTTCGGTGGAGGAAGTTACGCCAACCACCCGGTTGTTCTTAACGTTCAATTCCAAGGAGCAGCCGGTGCCGCAATAGGGGCAGATGGTTTTGACTTTTTCCACTTCCCAGGTGCGGGCCGCCGCACGCAAGCCTTTTTCCTGCAGCGCGCCCACCGGGCAAACCGACACGCAGTTGCCACAGAAGACGCAGTTGGAGTCGGAAAGCGGTGTGTCATTGGCGGTAGCCACCTTGGTGTGGAAGCCCTGGTAAGCAAAGTCAATAACATTGTCGCCCTGGATTTCGGCGCACATTCGGATACATTTGCCGCACAAGATACATTTGTTCATATCCCGCACGATGAACGGGTTTTCATTTTCAATGGCATAGGCGCGCTTTTCTCCGGTAAAGCCCGTCCGCCGTACCCCGTACATGTAGGCGTAATCCTGCAGGCGACAGTCGCCGGTTCGACCGCAGGTCAGGCAATCTTCGGGATGGTTGGCCAGGAGCAGTTCCAATATGGTTTTACGAGCTTCAATGACCGCCGGGGAATCGGTGTGCACCACCATGCCGTCTTTAACTGCGGTGGCGCAGGAAACGGGAAGGTTATTGACGTTCTCCACTTCCACCACGCAAATACGGCAATAACCCGGCCTGGTGAGTTCCGGGTCGTAGCATAGGGTTGGTATAAAGAACCCCAATTTTTCAGCGGCTTGCAATATGGTGGTGCCATTGGGCACGGTAGTTTCGATTCCATTAATGGTTAAGGTGACTCCAGCCACTGGCGCTAGACCTCCTTTATATTAAGCATATATAAGGTTTATTTAAACACTTTAATTTTAAGCCCGGGCATTACGCCGCCCCGGGATAGCTTACATTCAACGCCTTAGTTTTTATATATGGAGTCAAATTTGCATTTTTGCATACAATTGTCGCAATTGGCACATCTCATAACATCAATGGTGTGTGGCTGTTTTTTCTCTCCGCTGATGGCTTCGGCCGGACATACCCTGGCGCAGGCGCCACATCCGGTGCACTTCTCCCGGTCGATGGCGTAAACCGACAAGCTTGCGCAGGCACTGGCCGGACGGCATTTGTCAAGTATGTCGGCCTCATACCCCTGGCTGAAGTATTGCAAGGTGGCGAGAACCGGGTTGGGGGCTCTCAAGCCAAGACCGCAAAGGGAGGTGTTTATAATTACCCTGGACAGTCGCTCAAGGTTCTCAATATCGTCGGACTCCCCGCCGTACGCGCATATTCTGGTCAAGATTTCCAGTATGCGGGTGGTTCCCTCGCGACAGGGGGCGCATTTGCCGCAGCAATCGTTTTGGGTAAAATCCTGATAATATTTAATTATATCGTCGAATAGCGACAGGCGATCCAGCCTTTTTTGCTTGCAGTTCAGGTCGTCATGACATATAGGTCCTTCAATGCGGCATTTTATGGAATCTTTGCAGGGTGTTTGCGGACTATGCCGGCACTGGTCGCAGCATTTTTCCAACAAACTGCTCATGTTAAAAATGGTCCTCCTTTCCACTGGCATTCTTTCGCCATTTGACTGATGACCGCAATGACATGTTGCCAAAGTTATCCCGCTCCCTTCCCGGTATTATAATATATATATTACATAGCGCCTTTGAAAAACAAGCTTCCGCAATGGGTTTTGCCAAACACCATGCCCCTTTGACGAAAAATTTGAAGAATAAATAGTTTTCCGTCAATCGGTCGAATAAATACCCCTTTAATCATACTTTGTCAGCAACAAAAATTGTTCCCGGTCCGGAAATTCAGCACCCGTTTTTCGGTGACCAGTATATGTACCGGCAGGTCGTGTTCGTCCGGGTATACGTTAGGCTTGATCTGCAGTTCAAAGGACAGGGCCGCAAATACACAACCCGGTTTGACGGTGAGCAAAAACCGGTCGTAAAATCCACCGCCGTACCCCAGCCGGTTTCCCAAGGCATCAAAGGCGACACCTGGCACTATCACCAGATCGATCTCGCCGGGCGGCACCGGCCTCACACATTCCAATTTCGGCTCCAGGATGTTCCAGGCCCCGGGGGCCAGGTCTCCCGGGAAATCCTTGACTTGTGACGGGGTTAGTTTTTTGCCGGCCACGTCGGTTATGGGTACCGCCAGCCTTTTGCCCCGGTCCAGGGCGTCTTTGATAATAGCCCCGGTTTGCACTTCGTTGCGGAAATCAACATACGCCATCACCGTTCCGGCTCGGCGGTATTCTTCCAATCCCAGGAACAGTTCGGTTATTGTAGCACTTTTTTCATTTATTTCACGCTTTGCAAGCCGGTTTCGGCCGTTAATGACATTTTGTCTTAATTCGTGTTTTGACACCTTAATTCCTCCAATACGCCGGTTGTAATACGCTAAAATATTTCGCAGGTGAAAAAATAAATCCTCCGTGGTATAAGGAGGATTAAGAACAGTGATACACAGCTATTGTATCAAAGCAGGTAGACCCGGCTGCCCTCCAGCACACTGATGTTGTTGTCCTGTAGCGCCTTGATGGCCTGTTCCAGCTGTTCCACCCGGAAAACCACCAGGGCGGCGTTGGTGGACTTTTGCAGGAAAGCATACAGGTATTCGATATTTATGTTTTGCTGTTGTAAAATTTCCAGCACATTGGACAATCCGCCGGGTTCGTCTTTAACTTCCACGGCAATCACATCGGTGGTACTGACGGTGAAACCCGCGTCTTTAAGGGTCAGGTAGGCCGAGTCGGGATCGTTGACAATCAGGCGCAAGATCCCGAAGTCGGTGGTATCGGCAATGGACAAAGCCCTGATGTTGATGCCGTTGTCGCCCAGCACCCGAGTGACCTGGGCCAGGCGCCCCGACTTATTTTCCAGGAAAACCGATATTTGTTTAGCTTTCATAATTGATTCCTCCTTACAAAATCCCTTATCCAACCAAAAAGCATTTTAACAGGTTGTTCCGAACATTTAACTTAAATATCCCGTTTGTCCACCACCCGCTTGGCTTTGCCCTCGCTGCGCGGGATGGTGCGGGGCTCCACAAATTTGATGCGGGCGGAAACGCCCAGGACGCTTAAAATGCGGCTGCGCAACTTGTTTTCAAGGTCTTCCAGAGCCCGCACCTTGTCCGAGAAAAATTTTTCGTTTAACTCCACCCAGATTTCCAGGTCGTCCAGGGAACCTTTGCGGTCCACCACCAGCAGGTAGTGCGGCTCGGTGTCGCCGAACTCAAGCAGCACGCTTTCAATTTGGGACGGGAACACGTTGACGCCGCGGATAATAAGCATGTCGTCGGTGCGGCCGGTCACCCGCTGCATGCGCACAAATGTACGGCCGCAGCCGCACTTTTCTTCTTTTAGCATTGTAATGTCTCTGGTGCGGTATCTTATAATGGGCAGCGCCTCCTTGGTCAGGGAAGTTAGCACCAGTTCCCCGGTTTGGCCGCAGGGCAGCGGCGCGCCTGTCCGGGGGTCAATTATTTCCGCCAGGAAATGGTCCTCAAATATGTGCATACCTTGTTTTTCCGGACATTCCATGGAAACGCCGGGTCCAATAACCTCGCTTAGGCCGTATATGTCCAGAGCCGTTAGGTTGAGCTTGGATTCCAGCTGTTCCCGCATGCGCTCACTCCAAGGCTCGGCCCCGAAAATGCCAACCCGCAGTTTTATGGCTTCGGGGTCAATGCCCGCCTTTTGTATTTCTTCGCCCAGATAAAGGGCATAGGAGGGGGTGCAGGTGAGAATGGTGGTGCCGAAGTCCTGCATCAGCATCAACTGGCGCGGGGTATTGCCGCCGGATACAGGCACAACGGTGGCCCCCAGCCGTTCCGCGCCATAATGGACCCCGATGCCGCCGGTGAACAGGCCGTAGCCGTAAGCGTTTTGCACTACATCCGTGTTGGTGCCGCCGGCCATCATGATGGCCCGGGCCATCAGATCGGACCAGGTGCCGATGTCCTTTTGGGTATAACCCACCACGGTGGGTTTGCCGGTTGTGCCCGATGAGGCGTGCAGTCTGACCACTTGGTCCATGGGCGCGGCAAATAACCCAAAGGGGTAATTATCACGTAAATCCTGTTTTACTGTGAAAGGAACTTTTTGGAGGTCAGCAAGTGATTTTATGTCTCCGGGGCTGATTCCCGCCTCGTCAAAGGACTTGCGATAAAAGGGGACATTTTTATAAGTGCGTTGCAGTGTAAGTTGCAGTCGCTGTAATTGAAGTTCTATCAACTGCTCCCGGGGCATGATTTCGAATTCCGCTTGCCAGTACAAATTATTTACTCCTTTCGCTATCCGGTTTTAAAAAAAGGATAGCATAACTTGACAGTAAAAAAAAGACTTTTCACTACGCTGCAGACCCGGCGCAATTAATTGCCGGGCCGGCAGTCAACTGCGTCACAATAGCTGGAACAGTTGTTGCATTAGCGAAATTATGTCGAACCCGCCGCTTTTGAAGAGGGCATTTGACAAATTACGGCTTTCGCGGGCTGGATTTGTCACCCACAGGGTAATCCCTTCCCAGTCAAGTTATTAACAGACTTATCCACATTATCCACAGTATTATTTCTAAAAAAGCCATACATTATCACTTTCCATAGCAAAATACAGTTATGCGAATAAGCTAATTATCCCAGTATTTCAAAGGTACAAGCACAGGTCAAAACTTTATTTTCAGTATGACAAAAAACCGGCTCGGCCGGTGTGGGTAATATTGTGGATAGATTAATATTTTTCTTTACCCAGGGGCAGGTTGGGCACTGCGTTCAGGGTCAGGGGGGCGAAATCGCCCCGCCGGTACTTGCAGTATGCAACGCAGGCAATCATGGCGGCGTTGTCGGTGCACAGCACCGGGGGTGGGTAGATCAGCCGCAGCCCTTCCTGTTTTGCCCGTTTGGTGAACTCTTCCCGCAGCAGTTTGTTTGCCGCTACGCCCCCGGCCAGCAGCAAGGTTTGGGTGCCGTGGTTTTGGGTCGCCAGCAGAGTTTTGTCCACCAGCACATCCACCACCGCCCGGCGAAAACCGGCGGCCAGGTCGGCCCGGTTTACTTCCTCCCCCTTTTGTTCCGCCCGGTGCAGATAATTGATGGCTGCGGTTTTTAGACCGCTGAAGCTGAAATCCAGACTGCCTTCCTCCAAATAGGAGCGGGGCAGCGTAATCGCCTGCTGGTCGCCGCATTCGGCCAGCTTGTCGATTAGCGGGCCGCCCGGGTAGCCCAACCCCAACACCCTGGCCACTTTGTCAAAGGCTTCGCCGGCGGCGTCGTCGCGGGTGGCGCCCAGCAATTCATATGCGCCGGGCCCGTGCATCAACACCAGGTCGGTGTGCCCCCCGGATACCACCAGGCAAATCAGCGGCAGTCCGGGATCGGGTTCCGCGAGCAGGTTGGCATAAATGTGACCTTCCAGGTGATTAACCCCCACCAAGGGGATGTCAAGCCCAAAAGCGATGGCCTTGGCTGCCGCAACCCCGACCAGGAGCGCGCCCACCAGGCCGGGTCCGTATGTCACCCCGACGGCGTCCAGATCGGCAAAGGTAACTCCCGCCTCGTCCAAGGCCTCACGGATAACCCGGTTTATTATTTCCAGGTGCTTGCGTGACGCCACCTCGGGAACAACGCCGCCGAATTTCCGGTGGATGTCAATCTGTGAAGATATCAGGTTGGACTTTATTTGGGTTCCATCTATTACCACGGAGGCCGAGGTTTCGTCACAAGATGTTTCAATGCCCAGAATTACAACGCTCATGCCTTTATGTGCTCCTCATCCGTTGATATTAGCTGCGGCGTTATATTGATATGTTAACCGACGCGCCATTCCAGCGTATTATGTCTTAACATCCGACTTTTAATAAACTCAAAGGTGCGTTAGCCCAAAGTATGAATAAGCAAAAGGGGGTCGGCGGACATGCAGATAACATTCCTGACATACAATATCAGAAATTGCCGCGGTGTTGACGGCAAAGTGTCCCTCGGGAGAACGGCGGAAACCATAGCCCGTACCGGCGCTGTTGTCGCCGGGTTGCAGGAAGTGGACAGATATAACCCCCGGAGTTGTTTTGCGGACCAGGCCCGCAAGTTGGGTAAAATGCTGCAAATGCACGCTGTGTTTGGACCCAATATCAACCCCCTTGGCCTTATCGGTTTTGGCAATGCCGTGCTGTCGGTTTACCCGGTAAGAGCCTGGTATAATTACCAATTGCCCCGGGAGGGGGAGAAAAGAGGGCTGTTGCGTAAAGAGATATGCGCCGGACCTTTGGGTTTTGCATTTTACAATACCCACCTGGGGCTGGATGAAAACGAGCGCTTGCGTCAGGTGGATGAAATCATCAGCGTGGTGGGTGCGGAAAAGTTGCCCTTGGTGTTGGCCGGGGACTTTAACGCCCCTCCGGACGCGCCGGAAATACGGGCCATTGCCGGGATACTGCCGCCGGATAAGCAGCTTGATCCGCTGCCCACCTTTCCTTCGGTGCGCCCGGAACACAAAATTGATTACATTTTTTACTCCCGGCACTGGCGGCTGGTGGAACAAAATGTGTTTGACAGTCAGGCATCGGACCACTTGCCCCTGGCCGCCAAGCTGCAATTGGTACCCGCGGAATGAGCGGCCCGGCAGGTTTATGCCTTTGAGGGAGACTCGGCAAGGGGTTGGCCCAGTTCTTCCATGATGTCGTGAAAGACCTGGCCGGCGCCGGCGTGTATTACAACCGCCGCTGATTCATCCCACGGGGTGGAGGTGCGGTTGATGATGATCACTTGTTTGGCCGCGCCGGGCAGCCCGGCCACCGGGTACACCGTAAGGCTGCTGCCTACCACCAGCAGCAACTGGCAGCCGGAAATCACCTGGCTGGCCTGGAAAAAGTCTTCGCTCATTTTGTCCTCGAATAAAACCACGCTGGGCCGCAAAATACCGGAACACTTGGCGCAGCGCGGTGGATTTTCGCCGGCGCGGAACAGTTTCACCAGCAGATCGAAAGGGTATTTTTGCCGGCAATCAAGGCATTGAGCGGTGCGCAGATGGCCGTGCACTTCCCATAACCTTTGGGAGCCTGCTTTAACGTGCAAACTGTCGATATTTTGTGTAATTACCCCCAGCAACAGTTCCATTTGTTCCAATTGGGCCAGGGCAAAGTGTACCGCATTGGGCCGGGCGTCACTGTATGCATTCCAGCGTTCCAGGTTTATTTCGTAGAACCTGGCCGGGTCGCTGCGCAGCGCGGACAGGCTGGATGCCTTGATGGGGTCTAATTTTTCCCACAGGCCGGTGCCCGGGCTGCGGTAATCAGGTATGCCGCTTTCAGTGCTGATCCCCGCGCCGGTGAGGGCCAGAGTTTTGGTGGATTCTTTGATCAGGCGGGCGGTGGTTTTAATTTTTTCGTGGTATGGCACAAAAAAAACCTCCGTTGCTAAAAATTATACCCGTAAGTTTATTACATTATCTTTTAAACAACTGTTCATGTCAACGCCGGGTTGTTGCGAGGCAATTGAGGCCGGGCGCCGGACATAATGTTTTGGCAGCCCGGGTGTATAATAATTTTAACAAGTAATGTGTAAACAAGGGAAACATTTTTTGCGCCGCTTGAACCAGGGAGTTAGCGGTCAAGGCATGAGACAGTGGCATATATATTGCAAAATAAATATCAAATCAATTAACCGATAAACCAAAGCTGTACTGCAGCGTGCTTTTAAAGCTTGGCGGGGCAATTGTCAAAAAGCGCGCGCAGAGGGAACCGAATGAGCGCGTTTTTTTAAAATAGTATGGAAGGGGGAGCGAATTAATGCAAAAACCGCTTTGGGCGCCCTCGGCTGAGCGGGTGAGCGGCGCCAATATGACTAAATTTATTGAGTTTGTCAATGGCAAGCATGAAAAAAACTTTGCCGGCTACCCCGAGTTGTTTCGTTGGTCCGTGGAGAATTCCCCGGATCTGTGGGCGGCGGTCTGGGAGTTTTGTGACGTTAAAGCTTCCCGCACATGGGACCAAGTGGTGGTGAACCCGGAGGACATGCTGGGGTCCCGCTGGTTTACCGGCGCCAAGCTTAATTTTGCGGAGAACCTGCTTCGCTACCGGGATGCGCGCACGGCCATGGTTTTTAAGGGGGAAAGCAGACAACCGGTGCGCATTTCTTACGCCCGGCTTTATGACCAGGTGGCGCGACTGGCTCATGCGCTGCGGGATATGGGCATTGCGGCTGGAGACCGGGTGGTGGGCTTTATGCCCAACATGATTGAAACGGTGGTTGCCATGCTGGCCGCAACCAGCATCGGCGCCATTTGGTCATCCTGTTCGCCTGATTTCGGGATCAAGGGCGTGTTGGACCGTTTCGGCCAGATTCAACCCCGGGTGCTTTTTACCGCCAACGGTTATTTTTACAACGGTAAAGCATTCGATTCCCTGGACCGGGTGAAAAGTATTTGCCAAAAGATACCCGCGGTGGAAAAGGTAATCGTGGTCCCTTACACCGAAACCCGGCCGGATGTTTCCGGCTTACCCGGCGCTGTTTTGTACAATGACTTTCTGTCGCCTGAAGCCGGGCTGGAAATCACCTTTGAGCAGCTACCCTTCGACCATCCTCTGTATATCATGTACTCGTCGGGCACCACCGGGGCGCCCAAATGCATCATACACGGCGCCGGCGGGACGCTGATGCAGCACTTGAAAGAACTCATATTGCATACCGACCTTAAGAGGGATGATACCATATTTTATTTTACCACCTGCGGCTGGATGATGTGGAACTGGCTGGTGAGTTCACTGGCTGTTGGGTCCACGGTTTTGCTCTACGACGGTTCGCCCTTTTATCCGGGTCCCGAAGCGCTGTTTAAGTTGGCCCAGGATGAGCGAATCACGGTTTTCGGGGCCAGTGCCAAGTATCTGGCGGCGGCGGAAAAAGAAGGTGTCAGGCCGGCGGATAAGTTTGATTTGTCGCCGCTCAAAGCCATGCTTTCCACCGGGTCCCCCCTGTCTGTGGAAAGCTTTGCATATGTTTACCGGGATATCAAAAAAGACTTGTGCCTCTCCTCTATTTCCGGCGGCACCGATATCATTTCCTGCTTTGCCCTTGGAAATCCCATCGGGCCGGTTTATCCCGGCGAGTTGCAGTGCCGCGGGCTGGGTATGAACGTGCAGGCTTTTAACACCAAAGGCAACGCTGTGTTAAACCGCAAGGGCGAGTTGGTTTGTGTTTCTTCTTTCCCTTCCATGCCCATATATTTTTGGAACGACAAGGATAACAAAAAATATACTAAAGCTTATTTCAGCGTTTACCCCAATATATGGCACCACGGAGATTTCATTGAAATTACCGATTCCGGCGGGGTAATTATTTACGGGCGCTCCGACGCTACGCTGAACCCCGGCGGGGTGCGCATAGGCACCGCCGAAATCTACCGGCAGGTTGAGTCTCTGGAGGAGATCAAAGACAGCCTGGTGGTAGGTCAGGACTGGGACAATGACATGCGGGTAGTATTGTTCGTCAAACTGGCCCAAGGGGTGGAGTTAACCGATGAGCTGGCGAAACGGATCAAGGCGACCATTCGGGAAAACACCACACCCAGGCATGTGCCGGCCAAAATTATACCTGTTACGGATATCCCGTATACCATCAGCGGTAAAAAGGTGGAACTGGCGGTGCGCAAGATAATTCATAACGAGCCGGTGGAAAACCGTGACGCTCTTGCTAATCCCGACGCCCTGGAGCTGTACGAGGGCCTGTCGGAACTTAAAAATTAAATAACCGGGGGACGCACCCGCCGAAGCTGAAGCATTTCTCCGGGGGCGGGGATGTCCCCGGAATTACGAAAGGGGACACACCTCCTGCGGAGGAATGTCCCCAACTCATAAAACCAAGCCTCTCGACTCCATCACCTGCTCGCCCGGCCCAGCCGGTTGCACGCGCCGGTTTCTCAATCTTGGCTGTGGCGCTTTCCGCAAATTCCATGGTAAACTCCATGTCCTGACGGGCACAATTAAAAATGAAAACAGCCTTGGCGGCTATTTTATACTCTTAGGAAAGTATACCCGGCCATATTAATGGCCGGATTCAAGGATAAGAGTATCAAAAAGCGCACGCGGAGGGAGCTGAATGAGTGCGCTTTTTTTATTATTCTTCGGTTGTTTTTTTGCCGCAATTGCTGCAAAATCTGGCGTTTTCCGGCAGTTGGGCATCACATTCGGGACATACCGGAGCTGCCGGCTGCATGGCTTCCATTTGCTCCTCCAGGTCCTTCATTTCCAATTCCAACTGTTTGGTGGATTCTATCAGCCGGCCCAGTTCCTCATCGGCGTTTTCCCGACCCTGCACCTTTTGGTAATAAAGCGCGCCGATTCCGGTCAGGTTATTTTCCATTTCTTTTTCAATTTTGCGCAACTCGTGCTTTGTTTTGGTCAGTTCAATCAACTCGGATGACTTTCTGCTCAGATCCCTGGCCTTGTCGCCGGCTATTTCCCCGAAATCGCGGGCCCGGCTGCTTAACAGCTTGGTTCCTTCGGCAACCTTTTGAATAAAACCCATAACAATCACCTCCAACTTATAATATCACCCGGTTGGGCAATGAACAATCCTTTTTGCCAAGTAAAAAAACGGTTAAAATTTTTTTAACATTTAAAACAACAGCCAGGTATTTTCAAGTATAATGAGTCAAGGGAGTGAGAGAATGACAAATGTTTTCCAGCGCCACTGGTTTACTACTGTCCGCCGGACCGGTGGCGACGGTCTGCTGGATGCGCGGACGGTTTATCGAGGTACCGACGGCGAGTTTGCTGCGCTGCTCAAGGTGAAACCGGCTGTTTTACAAATAGTGTCGGCGGTATGGGAGGAATACGCCCCCCGGCCAAAGGCAGTTGATATTGAGGGGTTGACAGGTGTTGAAGCGTACTTCAATTGCGGACCGATATTAAGAGAGGTCTTGTCCGGGCTTGGCTCTTTCACCCGTTCTCTTTTTGCCGAAACGGTGCGAGGCGTAATACAGGCCGAAACATTTTTGCTAAAGGAACGCGGGTACAATTCGCCGGCGGAATACGACCGTTATTGGAATGGTTTCTACGCCGGCTCTTGCCGTTATTACAGCAACCTGGACCGGGTTAGCAAAACGTGGAACGAACACGCCGGTTCATACCGCACCACAAACCTTTTTAACCGTTTCAAAACCCAGTCTTTGTACAGCGTGCCCCGGGGCGGTTATCGAATCTCGGGTACGTTAAGTGACTCGTTCCATGAGCTTGGCGCGGATATTCTGGTGGACCGGGAATTTTGGATAAAAGAAGCAAATGGCGTGCTGCTGCGGTGTCCCGACGATGTTTGCCGCGAGGCTGCGGAGCACTTGCATAATCTGCCCGGCAACCGGGCGGCGTTTACGGATAAAAAAGGGCTGGCGGAACTATTGGGCGCCGGCGCCGGTTGTGTGCACCTGATTGATCTGGTTAATGACGCTTTTAAATCCATAGAATTATATATTGGAAAGGGGGATGGCAACATTTAACATATTACCGGGGTTTAAATTTTTTATTTTGAGGTAAAATACGGGAAATTTGAGGTGATTACGAAAATGAGCAATAAAAAAATGGATTACCGGGTAAATTTTACTGAAAACAATAAGTTGCTCAGTATTGAAATAACTTGCTGCGACAAGCATATCGGGGAGATTCGGTTTAAGGACGGCGAATCGAGGAAGTGTCCGGAGTGCGGGGTCATGCATAAATTAAGAATCCAGCATAACCATTTTCACCTGTCCCAAAATTAATAAAAAAAGCGCGCTCATTCGGTTCTATGTGCGCGCTTTTTTATCTTTGACATAAACGAGAAACATGCCGATGTAGCCGCCATTACCTCGCCGATGTCAATCCTGATGCGCATTTGTTTCCTTCTGGTTGAGATATTGCGGCAGTGCGCTAATAACAGCGCTGAGTTTTTCCGCCGCCACTTTCGGTTGCAAAGAATAGACGTTAATTATGCCATTTTGCAGGGTTACAATGGCTACCGGGTTAAGGGAGAAACCTCCCCCTTCGCCCTGCCCGGCGGCGGTTTTACCGTAAGCGCCGGTTACCGAAATCACCGGCACTAAGGTGGCATCCAGCACCTCCAGGGGATCACCCAGGACCAGCCTGCAGGCAGGGTTTTTCCCGCAATCTTCTCTTTCAATGTCCGGAGTCAAATCATAACCCTCCCCATTATATTTATCGCGGCGCTCGGGAAATGCATAAAACCGTGGCCGGACAAACTGATTTTTGGCGTATATTAACTGGAGCTAGTATAACAGCATGAGCGCTAAATGTAAAATTATAGCCGTATCGACTGCCGCCCCCGTCCGGTGGCATAGGGGTACCCCGGCCATATTAATGGCCGGATTCAAGGATAAGAGTATTAAAAAAGCGCACGCAGGGAACTGAATTGGTGCGCTTTTTTTATACTCTTAGGAAAGCATACCCGGCCATATTAATGGCCGGATTCAAGGATAAGAGTATTAAAAAGCGCACGCAGGGGGAACTGAATTAGTGCGCTTTTTAATTATGCTGTTTAAATGGTTGGGGTTGCCAAGTATTTTATTACTTGGCAATGAATTTGAATTTTAGGTATCAAAGTTGCCCAAAATGTCAATTAATATTGTACAATAAGGACTGGGGATGTGGGTGATTCAACAATGCATACCGCAAACGTACTGGCCTTTCCCTCCCGCGAGGACCAAAAGGTGATCAGAACCGCAGTGGAGACATTCCTTTCCACGCAGACGGGCAAAACCAGGGAATTGATGCTAAAGACCATACGAGCCGTGTTGGACCGTTACCGGATCAGTAGGTTCAGTTTTGTCGACTATTCCGTCTGTGCCACCAGAGAGCCGGCTTGGTCGATTATTCGGGCCAGACACATCGTTGAGGATACAAAATGCCCGGGTTGCGGAGAGTACATTTATGTGTTCAAGGGTGTTGTGCGAATATTGAGCATTGAGGAGCATTCACAACGGCATTATGTAACTTACGGTTGCCGTTGCGGCCGGATTTTCGGCAAGTGGGAATCGGCATTTTAGGCATTTTTCAGTTAACGCCAACCACCTTTGCAAGTTGGTTCTACAATGGAATTGTTTTGCGCTTAAAGGAATTTTGCCCGTACTTTGCGAATAACACCTTAATTTAAAAAAGGGCTTGGAACAGTAAGCGGAGGTTGAAGCATGGAATACGAAAGCACCAGGGGCGATTGCCGGTCAATAATGTCCGCCGAGGCTATAAAAAAGGGTATTTCTCCGGATGGCGGACTTTTTGTTCCCATGGAAGGGATATCTGTTTCACCCGGGGATATTGAAGCCATGGCCACGATGAATTACCGGGAGCGGGCCATAAAAATACTGGCCCCTTACCTGTCGGATTTCACACCGGATGAAGTAACGCATTGTGTCGAGTCGGCCTACAACGCAAATAATTTCGACCATCCGGCGGTGGCGCCGCTGGTGGTATTGAACAACAAGCTAAGCGTGTTGAAACTGTGGCACGGCCCCACCTGTGCCTTCAAAGACATGGCTTTGCAGATACTGCCCCACCTGTTGGTCACCTCCATGGATAAAACCGGCGAAAAAGCCGGCCTGCTTATATTGGTGGCCACCTCCGGGGATACCGGCAAGGCCGCCCTGGAGGGCTTTAAGGATGTGCCCCGTACTGCCGTAATGGTTTTTTACCCGGCAAAAGGTGTCAGTCAGGTACAAAAACTGCAGATGATAACCCAGGAGGGCGGCAACGTCGGAGTAGCGGCCGTCAGGGGCAATTTTGACGACACCCAGAGCGGAGTTAAAGATATATTTGGCAGCGGTGTCATGGGCGAAAAAACCGCCGCGCAGGGATTTAAGTTTTCTTCGGCAAATTCCATAAACTGGGGTCGGCTGGCGCCGCAGATTGTGTACTATTTTTCGGCTTACGCCGACTTATTGGGCCAAAAGCAAATTAATCCGGGACAGGCAGTCAATTTTGTGGTGCCCACCGGTAATTTCGGCAACATCTTGGCCGGGTTCTACGCTCGGGAAATGGGCCTGCCCATTAACAAGCTGATTTGTGCCGCCAACGAAAATAACGTCCTCACCGACTTTATCCGCACCGGCGCTTATGATCGAAACAGGGATTTTAAAAAGACTGTTTCGCCTTCTATGGACATACTTATCTCCAGCAATCTGGAACGGCTGCTCTTTGAACTGACCGGGCACGACGCGCCCCGCGTCAGGGAGTGGATGTCCCGGCTGAAAACGGCGGGCCGCTACAATGTGGACCCGGGGACTGCGGAAAAGGTCGGGGAACTGTTCTGGTCCCATTTCGCCAGTGACCGGGAAACAATGCTTTCCATCAGGCAAACCTATAATCGTTACAATTACGTGGTGGACACCCACACGGCGGTGGGGCTGAACGTCTATGACAAGTACCGGGCCGGCACTGGAGACGATACCCCCACCGTGGTACTATCAACCGCCAGCCCGTTCAAGTTTAACGCCAGCGTGGCCAGTGCTCTGCTTGGCGACGAGCAAACAGCGGGCAAAAGCGAATTCCAGTTGCTGCAGATGCTATCTGCATTTAGCGGTCTACCTATACCGCAGGGATTGCGAAATTTGGAGATGCGTCCCGTGCTGCATGAAAAAGTGGCGGATCGGGAAGAAATGCCGGAAACCGTACTATCTTTCGTAAGCAGGTTAATAAAATAAATAACGCGCTTGTTTATTATGCTTTGGGGAAGTATACTTCCGGTGATATTTAGGACGGATTCGAGTCGAAAAGTGTCAAAATGCGCATCCAGAGAGAACCGGATGAATACGCTTTTTTCCATTTAAAAAAAGTGTGAAATGCGGGTGGCTAAAAATGAGCAGAAATCTTTTTCCCATGGTACTAACCGTTTTTGCAGCGGTGTTGGTATATTATTTGCTTTCCGCCATGACGCCATTGTCGGAAAATCTGAGCATGGCTGCCGGGGTGTTGGTGGGCATAATTTGTGCCGTGGGCACTAAAAGATTGATGCGGCGCGAGTAAAATTTGGCGCGGCGTATGGTTGAATAACCGGAGGTGTGCATATGGATAGGCGGCAGTACCGGGTGCTTAACACCTTGATTGTGTTTCAGCGCGGGGACATTACCGAACAGGATTCCGGTGCCATAGTCAATGCCGCCAACTCCACCCTGTTGGGCGGTGGCGGCGTTGACGGGGCCATCCACCGGGCGGGTGGTCCTCAAATATTGGAGGAATGCAAACAAATTCGGAACAGGCAGGGCGAATGCCCCGCCGGCGAGGCGGTAATCACCACCGGCGGTAATTTGCCGGCGGGGTGGGTTATTCATACAGTTGGTCCTATATGGCGCGGAGGCAGTCATGGTGAGCCCGAACAGTTGGGCAACGCTTACCGAAACAGCTTGCAACTGGCCCGGGAAAGGGGCATCCGCAGCATTTCCTTTCCTTCCATCAGTACCGGCGCTTACCGGTTTCCAATTGACAAGGCGGCAATAATCGCGTTGGATACGGTAAAGAAATTCGCAGAGGAATACGATGTGCCAGTTGAAATCAGGTTTGTTCTTTTCAGTGACAATGATCTACGAGCGTACCTGGAAGCCTGGGACAAGTTGACCGGGGTTTAGTGGTCAGGTGTATGACTATAAATTCTTGGTTTTTTCCATATCTGGACCATGGTCCTATTTTTTTGGGACCTGCAAACCATTTACAAATCCAACCAAATATTTAATAATATTTGAACAAGAATTTTTAAAAAATTTGTAGATGGCAGGTCTATTATGATGAAATTTAACGAAGTGCGCAATCGGTTAATTTCATATGGCTACCATCCCGATGAAGTGGAGTATGCTCTGGTGGAATTGCTGCAGTATAAAAGGGCCGACCTGATTAATAAGACCGATGTCAAGGTTCTGCTCAGCATGTTGCAGGAAAAAATGGAGATAAACCGGGCCGAATCAAGAGCCAAAATATTTGTTGTTTAGGCAGCAAGAAACGGTTCTTTTACTTCCATCCTTCCATCTCAAATTGGATAAAAAACCGACTTCTGCCTGTCCTGCCGCTTGTCTTTTTTCCGGAAACATATTCAGCAGTTAGCTGTTCCACAATCTCGGTATCAAAAAAAGCGCGCGTTCCGGGGAACTGAACGAGTGCGCTTAGAACCGCCCTTTGCCTCCTTCCTTCCTTGACGATGCCGGCCTTCTATGCTACCATTATCAATGCGTTCATTTTTAAGAACTGGCGGGCGTGGCGGAACGGCAGACGCGCTGGATTTAGGATCCAGTGGGGCAAATCCCGTGGGGGTTCAAATCCCTTCGCCCGCACCAGGAAAATTAATAGTTCCTGCTTCATCATAAAGTCCACCCGTATTTTTTGCTAATGGATTTGATTAAGGATAAAAACACAAAAGCCCGGCACTCGCCGGGCTAATCTTTTGCCTTAACTCTACTAAATTGTCTTTTAAGGTGAGTGAAATTGTCCGTGATTTCTCTGGCTCGTTTAAAAAGCAACTTTTGATATGAAGAGAAGATATTATTGGATTAAATGCGTTATTATCAATATCAATAAATTTCCATTTACGCGCTGGGAAATAATATTTCTTGCCATACCTGCTTTATAATTATACCGTCAAGCAATCATAAAATAATTCCAACCGTTTAACTTGGCAGCCCCAGTCTCCTTATTTGTTAGATTATACCCGATCCTCCAAACACCGAAAATTACGTTCCATCCAATTTACACCAAAATTGCTTAAATCTTTTGCATCAAACAAATGACATTCCGCCATTCCCACAGTACCTTGAACCCCATTGCCTTTTTCAATATATTCATCAACAATGCTTTTTAAATAATCTTCAGGCCATGGGACAATCCCGTTTATAAAATTATATTCCTCAAAATCTTTCCATATTCTGTCGCCGTTTTGGATAATTGGCATTTTATAACGAACAGTTTTTTTGCTTGTAATATCTGCAAGGTACTCCGCATAATGAAGGAGTGTCACTTTTCCAGTCGGAGACCCAAGGAGCAATACTTTACCTCCAACATCGCATAATTTTTCAAGGGGTGAACCCTTTCCTTCACGATATTGCCATTGCTGATCTTTTAAAATATACTGTGCCAATTTTCCCACAGCAGCATATCCTAGAGGATGGCGGCTGCGAATGCTCCCAGGATAAGTCCGAAGATACTCGGTAAGGATTCCCATTTCCCTAATGTCTGAGCGTGAGTACTCTGGATCAAAAGTAGGGCATGTATCATAGAATGTCTGGCGCTTTTTTTCAGACCATTTATTAATATCATCCTGAAAAGAAGCGCCAAAAATATTATAAGGATTATCTTCCCATCCTACTAACATCATTAAGGTACCATGTGAAGTTAAAATCTCAAATAAAGCTTCAAGTATAGTTTGAGGGCCCCCTACAATATGGCCTATGCTTTTAACCGAAGCATGCAACATTACGGTTTGACCTTCTGATAAACCAAGTTTTCTTATTTCGTTTACCAATTGACTTTTGGTAACTACTAAAACATCGTCCATATTATATACCCCCCATGATCAAACAATTTCTTTATAAATCATAATATACTTTATCCACCTACGGCTCAATGTCTTCTTGAATCGTTTTAACCTCCAACCTACTGGATAAGCACGCAACTCATCTCCTGGAGCGTCTCACACCTGTACAGCGGGGGCCTGGACGGCCGTCTCCACATGCGCGAGGCCAGCTGCTCCTGCACGATGCATCCAGCGCCAGTGGAAGGCTGTGGGAAGGCCGCCATGTTTTTGCACTTCTATGATCTGGCGGTACAGCTTGGTCATATTACATCACCTGTTTATATTATAGCAGAACAGGTGTTCCTTGAAAACCAAAACCCCGGTGCCAAGGACCGGGGTTGGCTCATCTCATGCTGCTACGGTTGGTGCCCTTGACACTCCCATGCCTAAAGGCAGTTGAGTGTCAAGCTAAGAATTATTTTGAATCTACAACATAGTTTGCGAAAACCCAATGGTCAGTTGCCCATCCTGCCCAAAAGTATCTATCTCCAATACTAGTACTGAAAAACTTGTGTATTCCAATCTTCATATTGTGAATTATCTTTTTGATATCATTATCAGTACCTGATTGAAAGATCATTATCCTATACTTCGCGCGTGATACCAGTAGCCTTTCAAAATCAGCTATTATATCTCTTTATTTCCCCACTCGCATTCCATTACAAAAGGGACATCAGTTGTATTTTCAGTTTTGTCATCATATTGGTACCACACTAAATCGTATAGCCATTCGCTGCCATAATAAGCATTACATACACTTGCGGCGGCACGATAACCATTAGCTTGACCAACATCAACAAGCCCCTGTTTCACTGCACTAGTCCATTGAGCGTTACCTTTCCATCCCCCGGTTTTTGCTTTTTGGGGAATTGCTTCTAATGACTTCTGTATTTCTAACTCAATACGATCCATATTACTATCACCTTTCCTTTTTTGAATTTAGTTCCGATTAAAACCATTAGACGTTTCGGCATGCCATTTGCCGCCAATTATTTCACAGGAAATTTTTTCTTTTTTCTAGCGATATGACTAACAGTTTAAGAAACAAGCAGTCTACTAACTAAGCTGGGCGGCTGGTGACTACAATTTAGTGTTCTGTGGTTCCATTTCTTTTACTAGTTAATTATAGAATTACATAAAAATTAAACCAATAGTAATACAATATATTACAACATTAGACAACTAGTAAAAACAAAAACCCCGGCGTCCAGGCCAGGGTTTTTGTTTTTACACCTATTAGTATTTATTCACCTTAAAGCATACAATCTTATCAAAAACCAGGTAATCAGTCCTGCTGGTATACGGTGATATGGGCGACTTGTCAAAAGTATAGAACGGGTCTCCCACGCCACCGGAAGCTTTACTCTTGTACCAGTTGATAAAGGCGTTAATCTCATTCATGGACAGGTCATAATCAATGTCCGAGCCGTTATCCATGGTTACCCACAATACCGCTTTTCCTTCATCACCGCCACCGCCGGACTGCAGCGGCGTG
>JAKSCU010000221.1 GCA_022360435.1 Bacillota bacterium | reverse complement strand
GCTCTTTCAGCAGGGTCTCGTAATACTCGGTCTGGATACGCTGGAAGATGACGCTGTCGCTGTTGATGCGGGCCGGCAAATGATCCTCGGGGTCGTAGACGAAGGCCATGCCGCCGGTCATGCCGGCCGCGAAGTTGTAGCCCACCCTGCCGAGGATGACGGCGGTGCCGCCCGTCATGTACTCGCAGCCGTTGGAGCCGCAGCCCTCGACGATGGCCGTCGCGCCGGAGTTGCGCACGCAGAAGCGCTCGCCCGCCTGACCGGCGGCGTAGAGCCTTCCGGCGGTAGCACCATAGAGCACCGTGTTGCCGATGATGGTGTTCTTCTGGCTCTCCAGCGGTGAGCGCATGCGCGGCCGCACCACGATGGTGCCGCCCGACAGGCCCTTACCGACGTAGTCGTTGGCGTCGCCGAAGACCTCAAGCTTGAGGCCCTGCACGGCGAAGGCGCCGAGCGACTGCCCAGCCGAGCCGCGCAGGCGCACGGTGATGTGGTCGCGCGCCAGGCCCTGCATGCCGAACTGCCGGGTGATCATGGCCGAGAGGCGCGTGCCGATGGCTCGGTGCGTGTTGCGCACGTTGTACTGCAACTGCATCTTCTCGCCGTCCTGGAACAGCGGGCCGGCGTCGGCGATAAAGGCCGAATCCAGCGTATCGGGCACCTCGTTGCGCCCTTCTACGGTGCAGAACTGCGGCAGGCCGCTGCTGTCGGCGCTGGTCAACAGCGGGTTGAGGTCGAGGTCGTCCAGGTGGGCGGCGCCGCGGCTGACCTGATGCAGCAGATCGGTGCGCCCGATCACCTCGTTGAGCGAGGTCACCCCCAGATCGGCGAGGATCTCCCTCACCTCCTCGGCAATAAAGCTGAAGAGGTTGACCTCCTTCTCCGGCGTGCCGGTGAACTTGTCGCGCAGGTCCTGGTCCTGGGTGCAGACGCCCACCGGGCAGGTGTTGGAGTGGCACTGCCGCACCATGATGCAGCCCATGGCCACCAGCGCCGCGGTGCCGATGCCGTACTCCTCGGCGCCCAGGATGGCGGCGATGACGATGTCGCGGCCGGTCTTGAGGCCGCCGTCGGTGCGCAGCCGCACCCAGTGGCGCAGCTTGTTCAGGGTCAGCACCTGGTGGACTTCCGAGACGCCCATCTCCCAGGGGATGCCG
>JAKSCU010000470.1 GCA_022360435.1 Bacillota bacterium | reverse complement strand
GCCCGTAATGTGTTGGTTGTTTGATCACTTGTAGCGATATACAATCCTGCCCCGGGACAAATCATAGGGGGACAATTCCACCATCACCCGGTCCCCGGCCAGAATGCGTATAAAATTCATCCGTATTTTTCCGCTTACGTGGGCCAGTACCTTGTGTCCGTTCTGCAGTTCCACCCGAAACATGGCGTTGGGCAACGGCTCTATAACGGTACCCTCCACTTCGATTACATCCTTGCCTGACATTAGATAATAAACCAACCTCCTTAATTGGGGGCATACCATATTGCATGTCGGAAGTTCGCAATTCCTTTCCAACTTCCAATGTGTGTCCCCCTTCCTTATTCTTTTGGTTGCTTCTCATGGTCACTCACCAGTCGCTGAATGGCCCGGCGCAACTCGGGATTGGTTGGACGCTCGCCTGCATTCAGCTTCTCGGCAATCTCCCCGGCCACAGTGGGATACATCCCCAGATGCCTGACGTTTTTCTTTTTGGGGTTTTCCAACCGCCGGATGGCGCCGTCAACCACACGCACGTACTTGTCGCCGTCGGAACCGATTACCAGATAAACTCTGCCGCTGTCCCGCCCGGACCTGGATACCACCAACTGCCCCGGAACCGTTTTCCCTTCCATCTCACGCACTCCTCAACCTGCCCATAGCGGTATTCAGGAGGAACATTATGCTAGGGCAAAGTCAATATTACGGGTTCATTTTCGGTTATGGCGATTGTATGTTCAAAATGAGCTGAAGGTTTACCGTCCCCGGTTACCACTGTCCACCTATCCTTTAGAGTACGCACCTGGTAGGTGCCCATGTTAACCATCGGTTCTATCGCTAATGTCATTCCCGGCTTGAGCCTCGGCCCCCGGCCGGGCCGACCGAAGTTGGGTACCTGGGGTTCTTCATGCATTTTACTGCCGATACCATGCCCCACGAAATCCCTGACCACAGAAAAACCGTTCTCTTCCACGTAAGATTGCACAGCGTGCGATATGTCGGAGAGCCTGTTTCCCACACGGGCCATTTGTATGCCCCTGACCAGCGATTCCCTGGTAACATTGATCAGTCTTTGAACCTCCGGCATTATATCGCCCACCGCAAATGTTTGGGCACTATCGCCAAAATACCCATTTATTTCCGCCCCAATATCAATACTGATAATATCTCCACTTGCCAGTTTTTTTAAACCGGGGATACCGTGCACCACCTGTTCGTTCACTGACGCGCAAACAGTGGCGGGAAAACCGTAAAGCCCTTTAAAGCCTGGCTTGGCGCCCTTGGACAGGATGTATTCTTCGGCTATCCGATCCAGTTCGCTTGTAGTTATCCCGGGTTTGACGGCTTTGGCTACTTCGGCCAGCGCGCCTGCCACAACCCTGCCGGCTTCCCGCATGCTGGCCAGTTCCTGTCCCGACTTGCAGATTATCATGGCCGTGACACTCCCGGTTATTTAATAAATCCCTGGTAACTGCGCATCAGCAGGTGGGACTCGATTTGTTTCATCGTATCAAGGGCCACGCCCACCACAATGAGCAGGGCTGTTCCCCCAAAATAAATGTTGGGTATTCGGGTGGCCAGTAACACAAAGTTGGGTAAAATGGCGATTATCGCCAGGAATATGGCTCCGGCCAGGGTAACCCGGTTCATTACCCGGGCAATGTATTCCGCCGTGGGTCTGCCCGGCCTGATGCCCGGCAAAAAGCCGCCGTATTTCTTGATGTTGTCCGCCACATCCACCGGGTTCATAATCACCGCGGTATAGAAAAAGGTGAAGCCGATAATTAAAAGGGCGTAAATCACCGAATGCGCGGCACTGCCCCAGCCGAAGTAATTTACGTAAAACTGGGCTATGCCCGAAGTCTGGAACCAGCTGGCGATTTGTTCCGGAAACATCATAATGGACGAGGCGAAAATAACCGGAATAACCCCGGCCTGGTTTACCTTGAGCGGCAGGTGGGTAGTCTGCCCGCCGTACACCCGGCGGCCCACCACACGTTTGGCGTACTGCACCGGTATACGGCGCTGCCCCTCGTTCACCGCCACCACCGCGGCGATGACCAGAGTGCCGATAAACACCAGCAGCAACAGGCTCAACACGTTAATGGTGCCGGCGTCCAGCTGCAGGTACAGATTGTGAATACCCGACGGTAAGCGGCTGACGATACCGGCGAAAATAAGCAGCGATATGCCGTTGCCTATCCCATGCTCGGTAATCTGTTCACCCAACCACATCAGCAGGGTGGTGCCGGCCACCAGGGTAATCACAATGACGGCCAGGCTTAAAAACCCCGGAGAGGGAATGGCGCCGAAATTGCTCATCAGCACACTCATACCCACGGCCTGCAGGAACGCCAGGGCCACTGTGAAATAGCGGGTATACTGGGTTATCTTTTTGCGCCCTTCCTCACCCTCTTTGGCAAGTTTTTCCAGGTGAGGTATGACCACCGTCAGCAGGTTCATGATGATGGAGGCGTTAATATAGGGCACGATACTCATGGCGAAAACCGAAAAACTTTTGAAGGCGCCGCCGGCGATGACATCGAAAAAAGTAAACAGCATACCCTCTGCTATAAGCTCGTTGAATTTTACCACATCCACGCCGGGTACCGGAATATGCGCGCCAACCCGGAAGATAAAGATCATGGCCAGGGTAAACAACAGCTTGGTACGCAGTTCACTGACCTTGAATGCCCCTTTCAGGCCTTCCACCAGTTGCAATTAAATCACCTCGGCTTTGCCGCCGGCGGACTGGATTTTCTCCACCGCGGACTTGCTGAATGCATGGGCCTTGACGGTAAGCGATTTTTCCAGGCTGCCGGAACCAAGTATTTTGACCCCGTCACCCGTCTTCTTAATCACCCTTGCTTCCAGCAAGGCTTGGGGTGTAACCTCGGCACCGTTCTCGAAGCCATTAAGTTTATCCAGGTTAACGGAAACTATTTCTTTTTTAAAGGGCGCGTTGGTAAAACCCCGTTTGGGCATCCGGCGCTGCAAGGGCATCTGGCCGCCTTCGAAGCCCGGCCTTACTCCGCCGCCGCTGCGGGACTTTTGACCCTTGTGCCCGCGCCCGGCGGTTTTACCCAAACCGGAACCGATACCCTGCCCCTTGCGGGTGGATTTACGCCTGGAACCCGGTGTTGGTCTCAGTTCGTGCAGGTTCATGGTGCACCTCCTTAATTGGGGGCATCTCCCACCTGTCCCCCATTCCTTAAATTTCTTCTATTTTCAGCAAATGGGGCACTTTATTAATCATACCCCTGATTTGGGGTGTATCTTCCCTGATTACGAAACGGTTCGTTTTGGTCAGACCCAGGGAGCGCACCGTTTTCCTTTGGGCTTCCGGTCGCCCGATGATGCTCCTGACCAGGGTAATCTTCAAATTAGCCACAACACTACCCCCTAACCCAGCAATTCTTCCACTGTTTTGCCCCGCAGCCGGGCCACCTGTTGCGGTGTTTTCATTTTTTTAATACCCTCAAGGGTGGCACGCACCACGTTGTTGGCGTTGTTTGAGCCCAGAGACTTGGACAGCACGTCCTTTACGCCGGCCAATTCCATGATCGCCCGCACCGGGCCGCCAGCTATCACACCGGTACCGGGGGCGGCGGGCTTTAAGAGAACCTTCCCGGCGCCGAACCGACCGATAACCTCGTGGGGAATGGTGGTTTCCATAAGCGGCACATGAACAAGCTTCTTTTTGGCGTCCTCAATGCCCTTGCGTATGGCCTCGGGCACTTCGCCCGCCTTGCCCAAACCGGCGCCAACCCGGCCTTTGCCGTCGCCCACCACCACCAGGGCCGAAAAGCTGAACCGCCTGCCGCCTTTAACCACTTTGGCCACCCGGTTGATAAATACTACTTTTTCTTGAAACTCGGATTGAGGTTTATCAAACTTTGACACCCATTACCCTCCTTATAAACCGTTTCACTTACACCAGGGACATTTTCCCGTCAAGAAAATTTACGTATTGTATGTTGGATGCTTGGCTTGGGATTCAGCGTAATTGAATCCAACTTCCAACTTTTAATGCGTATCTTCTTTCCTCAAAACTCAAGGCCGCTTTCTCTGGCCGCTTCGGCCAGGGCCTTGACCCGGCCGTGATAAATATAACCGGCGCGGTCGAACACAACCTGGTTGATTCCCTTTTCCAAGGCCCGGGCGGCTATGATTTTGCCCACTTCCGCCGCTGCCGCCTTGTTACCGCCGGGTATTTTGCCCTTGACTGCGGACGAAAGGGTGGACGCGGCCACCAGGGTTTCGCCCTTATTATCATCGATTATCTGAGCGTAAATATTGTTCAGGCTGCGGTATATGTTCAACCTGGGCTTTTGGGCGGTGCCGCTGGTTTTCTTGCGCACGCGCAGGTGCCTCTTTTTTCGCAGCGCGTTGCGGTCGGGTTTAATAATCATCCCGTTTTCACTCCTTAAACCTGTTTTACCGTTTGGCTCCGGCCTTGCCAACCTTGCGGCGGATTCGCTCACCCTCATACTTGATGCCTTTACCCTTGTAAGGCTCGGGTTCCCTAACCGCGCGAATGTTGGCCGCCACCGCTCCCACCTGTTCCTTGTCGATACCCTTGACGGCTATCTTGGTGGCAGCGGGCACCTCGATATCCACCCCTGCCGGGGGTTCAATTTCCACCGGGTGTGAATATCCCACCGTCAAGACAAGCTTCTTGCCCTGTAAAGCGGCCCTGTAGCCAACACCGACAAGTTCCAGGTTCTTCTGAAAGCCGCCTGAAACGCCCTGCACCATGTTGTTTAGCAGGGTGCGGGTCAGACCGTGCAATGACCTGTGCATCTTGCCATCCGATGGTCTTTCCACCACCAGTGTTTTTTCATCCATTTGCTTAATAATCATATCCCGGTGAAAAACTTTTTCCAACTTCCCCTTGGGACCCTCGACCCGGACGGTGCTGCCCTCCACAGTAGCCTTGACGTTATCGGGAAGCAGGATGGGTTTCTTGCCGATTCTGCTCATGCTTTACACCTCCTGTGTCCCCTGTTTTACCAAACGTAACAGATTACTTCTCCGCCGAGGCCTTCCTGACGGGCTTTTTTGTCGGTCATTATCCCCCGTGAAGTGGATATGATGGCAACACCCAGTCCGCCCAGCACCTTGGGAATGGAGTCCTTGCGCGCGTATACACGCAATCCGGGCCGGGAAATGCGCTTTAACCCGGTAATAATACGTTCTTTCCCGTGGTCGTAGCTGAGGTAGATACGCAAAACACCCTGTTTGCCATCCTCAATATTTTCAAAGTTTTTAACAAAACCCTCTTCCTTAAGTATCTCTGCGATAGCGCGTTTCACTTTGGAGGAGGGAACCTCAATGGTGTTGTGGTACACCGTATTGGCGTTCCTGATACGGGTTAAAAAATCGGCCACAGGATCAGTCATAACCATCCCGAAAAAACCTCCTTCCTTTTACCAACTGGCCTTCCTCAGTCCGGGTATTTCACCCCTGTAAGCCAGCTCCCGGAAACAAATTCGACAGATCCCGAATTTGCGGATATAAGCGCGGGGCCGGCCACAGATGTTGCATCTATTGTATGCCCGCACCTGATACTTGGGGGGGCGCTTGGCCTTGTTGATCATCGCTTTTTTGGCCAATTTTGGTTAATCCCTCCTTTTTTTGGTCGTCGGTGGTCTGTCGTCGGTTGTCGGTTTTTACAAGTATTCCTTTGGGGTCGACTTGACCTTTGAACATCACTAACCACCAATCACCGACCATTTATCACTTACCACCGACCACTGACGACCGACGACCAATTTAGGCCGCCTTGAAAGGCATACCCATGAGGCGAAGGAGTTCCCGCGCCTCTTCGTCGGACCCGGCAGTAGTCACGAATATAATATCCATGCCTCTGATCTTGTCGATCTTGTCATAATCTATTTCGGGAAAAATCAATTGTTCCTTGACGCCCATGCTGTAATTACCCCGCCCGTCAAAGGACTTGGGTGAAACACCGCGGAAATCGCGCACCCGCGGCAGAGAGATGCTGAACAACCGGTCCACGAATTCATACATACGGTTGCCCCGCAGGGTTACCTTGCAGCCGATGGTCATGCCCTGGCGCAACTTGAACGCGGCAATGGACTTTTTGGCTTTGGTAACCACCGGGCGCTGGCCGGTAATGGTCATCATGTCGTTAACCGCCGCGTCGATGATTTTGCTGTTTTGAATGGCTTCACCGACACCCATGTTAACAACCACTTTTTCCAACCTGGGAACCTGCATCACGTTTTTATAGCCGAACTTTTCCATCATGGCTTTAACTACGTCACTTCTGTATTTATCTTTAAGCCTAGGCATACCGTTTCCCTCCTTCCGCGGGTCAGCTCAGATGCTCGCCGCATTTTTTGCACTGGCGGAGCGCTTTGCCGTCTTCCTGTATTTTCTTTCCTACCCGGGTGGGTTTATTGCATTTTGTGCAGAACAACATAACGTTTGAGCTGTGGATGGGGGCTTCCTGCTCATTGATGCCCCCCTGGGGCAGTTTCCGGGTGGGCTTAGTGTGTCGCTTTACCTTGTTCACACCCTCCACGGTCACCCGGAAATCAGCGGGCCGCACTTCCAGCACCTTGCCTTTCTTGCCAGCGCTCTTGCCGCGGATCACCAGCACGGTATCCCCTTTACGCACGTGCACCTTTGGTTTGGACATTTCAGTTACACCTCCTGTAGCGCCGAATGATTACAAAACTTCCGGAGCCAGGGATACAATCTTCATGTAATCATGGTCACGCAGTTCCCGGGCTACCGGGCCGAAAATACGTGTGCCCCGGGGACTCCCGTCCTCCTTGATAATCACGGCGGCGTTCTCGTCAAATTTAATGTAGGAACCGTCGGGGCGCCGCACCTCTTTTTTGGTCCGTACGATTACGGCCTGCACGACGTCCCCCTTCTTAACAACGCCGCCCGGTGTCGCTTCTTTGACGGAAGCGACAATAATATCGCCAAGGCCGGCATAACGGCGCAACGCGCCGCCCAGCACGCGGATGCACATGAGCTTGCGGGCGCCCGTATTGTCCGCCACCCTGAGCTTGGATTGTACTTGAATCACCGGACATCCTCCTTTACACGGCGGTGGGAAACTGTGGCGGTTACACCTGTTCCGTCTTGCGCACCACTTCCACCACGCGCCACCGTTTGTCCCTGGACAGGGGCCTGGTTTCCATTATCTTTACCCTGTCGCCTATATTGCAAATATTTCCCTCGTCATGGGCTTTATAGTGTTTGGAACTCCGGACAGTACGACCGTAAAGCGGGTGACGGCCTATGCTTTCCACTGAAACCACCGCGGTCTTATCCATCTTG
>JAKSCU010000222.1 GCA_022360435.1 Bacillota bacterium | reverse complement strand
GCCGGTTTCCACTTGCTCCCCCCGGGGCTCGCGTGCGACATTCTTCGCGTGCTTGGTGCACTCGTGCTCATCATCAATCGTACCCTCCCACTTGCCGAATCGGGCGCGAAGCGACGCCTTGGCCAGCATGTGCGAGCCCACCGGGTTCGCCGCGAAGGCGAAGATGATCACCATGATGCCCTTGGTCACCGTGTAGGACTCCTGGATATGGAACATCGCTCCAATGAGCATACCCATCAGTCCGAGCGTGGAACACTTACTCGCCGCGTGCAAGCGATGATACGTGTCCGGCAAACGAACGATCCCCACCGCCCCGACCAGCATGAAGAACACGCCCAGTACGATGAAACCAACGGCCAGGATGTCGGCAATGGTGGCGGTCATGGTTCGACGCCCTCCTCCGCCCGCGCGTGGATGTATTGTGAAAACGCGACCGTGCTGACGAAGCCAAGAATCGCCACGACCAGCGCCGCATCGAAGAAGATGGTCGTTCTCATGAAGACGCAGAGCAGGATCACGAGCCCGGCGACATGCAGCGAGAGCATATCGCTGGCAAGAACGCGGTCGGCAAGGTTCGGACCGCGCATCAGCCGGTAGAGGCACATAAACATTCCGCCCAGCACACCCGCCACGCCGATATGCACAACCCAAAGCAGTACCCCCGTCACGGGCGTGTCGGTCATCGGCTGCGATTCGGCAGCCTTGTCACCATGATCCACCGCGGCGAGCAGCAGGCTCACCAACGGGTCGAGCGTGCTCAGAATATCGTGCATCTGCGCCATCATTGGCCGAAGACCTCCCGCATCATGCGGTGTTTGAGTCGGTCGAGTTCCGCCACCGCCGCTTCGCGGTCGCCCGCGTACATCGCGTGGATGTACAGGTGTGAGCCATCGTCATCCACGTCCGCCGAAAGCGTGCCGGGCGTAAGCGTGATGAGGTTCGCAAGTACGGTGATCTGCACCAGCGTCAGTCCTTCCACGCTGTAGCGAATAATGCGTGGCTGCATGTGGTAGCCCGGCGTGATAATCTCCCAGGCCACCTCCAGATTCGCCTTGATCAAAATCGTGATGAAGAACACGAGGAACGAACCGAGGCGCCACCCCTTGCGGAAATAGCTCGACTCACCCGCCGCGACGGCGT
>JAKSCU010000238.1 GCA_022360435.1 Bacillota bacterium | reverse complement strand
GGGATGCCGTACATGAGCACGCCGCCGGCCACGTGTAGCGCCTCGAACATAACCACTTTGTGGCCCAGCTTGGCCAGGTCGGCGGCACAGGTCAGTCCGGCGGGGCCGGAACCCACAATGGCCACTCTTTTCCCGGTGGGCGGCGCCACTTCAGGCGTTTTCACGCCGGTGGACAGTTCCCAGTCGGCGCAAAAACGCTCAATGCGGCCAATAGCCACGGGGTCGTGTTTTTTGCCCAGGGTGCAATACATCTCACATTGGGATTCCTGGGGGCAAACCCGACCGCATACCGCGGGCAACGCGTTCTTTTCTTTGATCTTGGCGATGGCTCCCGCAAAATCACCTTCCCCAGCCAGTTTAATGAAGGCCGGGATGTCCACTTCAACGGGACAACCCTGGCGACAAGGCTCTTTTTTGCAATGCAGACAGCGTTTGGCCTCGTCAATGACTGTTTCCGGGGTGTAGCCGGTGGCCACTTCGCTGAAGTTCTTGGCTCTGAGCACAGGATCCTGGGCCGGCATGGGATTCTTGTGAGGCTTAATTTCTTTTTTGGGCTTCTTGGTTTCTGTCATTATTTAGCACCTCCGCATCCGGTACCGCATTTGCATTGATGTTGCTCCATGGCTCTTTGCTCTTCTTCCCTGAAAATGGCACTGCGGCGCCCGAGTTCAAACCAGTCCACATCGTGTCCGTCAAATTCCGGTCCGTCCACACAGACAAATTTGGTGGTGCCGCCCACCGACACCCGACAACAGCCGCACATACCGGTGCCGTCCACCATCACGGCGTTCAGGCTGACGATGGTCTTGATGCCGTATTCCCGGGTCAAGCTGCTAACCGCGCGCATCATGGGCTGGGGTCCGATGGCCACCACCAGCGGCATGTTTTCTTTGCCCCGGTCATCAATGACTTCCTTGAGCACGTCGGTTACGAAGCCTTTACGCACGTAGCTGCCGTCGTCGGTGGTGATCAGCAGTTCCGAGCAAGCTGCGCGCATTTTGTCTTCATAGAAAAGCAGGTCGCCGGAGCGGGAACCGATGATGCCGATGACATGGTTTCCGGCTTCCTTAAGGTCCCTGGCTATTGGATGTACCGGGGCGATGCCCACTCCGCCGCCCATTACCACCACCGGGCCGTTAAATTTCTCTATGTGCGAGGGCTCGCCCAGGGGGCCGACAAAGTCCTTGATGTAATCCCCCGCTTCCATTTGCCCCAGTTGAGTGGTTGATTTGCCGACTTCCTGAAAAACGATGGCAATGGTACCTTTTTCTCGGTCATAATCGGCGATGGTCAGCGGGATACGCTCGCCTTCTTCGTTGATGCGCAAAATGATGAATTGACCGGACTTGCAGCTTTTGGCAACTTTAGGTGCTTCAATGACGAATTCTTTGATTATTGGCGAAAATACTTTTTTTTCTAAAATTTTGTACATTTTAACCCTTTCCCCTCCCCTAAGAGATTATACGGCTCCAGACCATTATTATATATTTCTAGGCCAAGTATTTGATTCCTCCTGCCAGTCGAGTAATGAACAAGTTTTTAAAAAGCGCACCCTTTCGGTTCCCTTTGCGTGCGCTTTTTAATACTTTTTCCCTTTGCCCTTGCCATATATATGGCAAGAGAACTTTAGTAAAAGTACAAAAAAGCGCACTCATTCCGTTCCCTCACGTGCGTTTTTCGATACAATAAAATACACTTTTATATCTCACTGATTGTATTTTTTTGGAGACAAAAAAACAGGGAACAGGCCAATGCCTATCCCCTATCGTATTTCTTCGGCAGCTTTACCCAAAATACCGTTGATAAATTTCCCCGATTGCTTGCCGCCAAACTTTTTGGCCATCTCCACCGCTTCGTTGATGGTAACATTAAAAGGTATATCCGCGTCATAGTAAATCTCAAAAAGCCCCATGCGCAGGATGCTTCTGTCCACCGCCGCGATGCGCTCCAGGCGCCATTCACGACAAAGCCTGGTAATTATGGCGTCCAGTTCAGGTAATTTTTCCATGGTGCCCGCGACCAGTTGGCGGGCAAACTCAATATCGGCATCACTTATGGTGAATTTATTACGCAGATTGTTGAAAGCATCTTCGGTCCCCATCCGGCCCACGTCCAACTGGTAAAGCACCTGCATTGCCGATTCCCTGGCTTTTCTTCTACCCATATAATATTTGCGTCACCTTTCGCCCAACAATCTTGATAATTTATCCCTGATGTCAACCCTATCGTCCAACTGCTTACCGGCTATGTAGCCCAAAACGACGCAAATGGTTACAAAAAGGGTCTTCAAAACGCCGAAAACAACCACGGATACGCCTATGGCCAAGCCTGCAGCCGCTCCAAGCAGCTTGCCCCGGTGAATCATAATCCATTCTCCCAAAAGGTGTTTGTCCATAGCTGAGACCACCCCTTAATCCACCCTGTTTTTGCGAGTGGAGAAGCTTTCCACCGCCACCCGGACCCCGTGCACCGATATACCGGCCACGTTAAAAATGCTGTCCCTAACTTGTTGCTGGATGTCTTTGGACAGTGCCGGAAGATTAATGTCCGGGGCGACGGAAATGTTCATCCTTATGTTTATGCCATGCGGCGCCGATACCACCCTGGCCCTGACGTCTCTTACGCCCTGCCGGGACGAAACTACTTTCTCCGCAAGGGATTCTATGGCCGGCAGGGAAACGCGCACATCCCCCATTTCACCGTCCTGCACCACCGCCTGTTTATTACGCTCTACAACCATTCCTTTCCAAAAAAGGCGCGCGCCCATAATAACATACAAACCGACAAGAAGCCACAGAATTTCTCTTTGTTGCGGCAGAGACGCCTCCCGCAACAGAAGGTTTGCCGCCGTTTGCCAGCCGGCCAAAAATGTTGCCAAAGTCAGCAGCAGCAGTGTTATTGTCAATGTATATATCAACAGTATACCCCGGTCCAACGGCCCCATGATGCCCTGTTCCCCCCGTTTATTTAACTCTGGTCTCATCTTCGCAATTATCGCCGGCAAATGCAACACCTTGCACGTTTACGTTGACTTCCACCACTTTGAGACCGGTCATTTTCTCGATGGTGGTTTTAACGGTACTTTGGATATTGGCCGCCACGTCGGGTATCCGGGATCCGTAATCGACGATAATGGAAAGATCAATGGCGGTTTCTTTCTCGCCAACTTCAACTTTTACGCCTTTAGATAAATTTTTATGGCCCAACAGCTCGGCTATGCCGCCCACCACGCCGCCGCTCATGCCGCACACACCGGAAATTTCGGTCGCGGCCAGCCCGGCTATGATACGCACCACCTCATCGGCAACGCGGATGGAGCCCAGGTTATTTTTTTCTTCTTGCACGATCTTGTCCTGCTGTTCCACACTATAACCTCCTTTAAGCACTTTAATACATTATACCAAAGGAGGAAAAATACCGCAATTAAGTGCGGTATTTTAGCTGGTTGGTTATGATATTTTAAACGCTTAATTTATTTGCCGGGCATGATGCGGCGTTGGATAAAATTGGTATAAACTTCGCCCCTGCGGAAGAAGGCGTTGCGCAGGATGCGCCGGTGAAAAGGTATGGTTGTTTTGACACCCTCCAGGTAAAGCTCATCCAGCGCCCTGAGCATCCGGGCCACGGCCTCGTCCCGATCGCGGCCCCATGTGATGAGCTTACCCAGCATGGAGTCATAGTGCGGCGGCACTTCCCAGCCGGCAAAGAGAGCACTGTCCATACGCACACCCGGTCCCCCGGGTGGATTGTATCCCGTGATTTTGCCCGGGCAGGGGGCGAAGTTGCGGTCCGGGTCCTCAGCGTTAATCCGGCATTCGATGGACCAGCCTTTAAACTGGATTTCTTCCTGGCTTATGGTCAGTTCTTCACCGGCGGCCACCCGAATTTGCTCCTTAACCAAATCCAGACCGGTGACCATTTCAGTTACCGGGTGCTCCACCTGGATGCGGGTATTCATTTCAATGAAGTAATGGTTGCCGTGTTTGTCCAGTAAAAACTCCACCGTGCCGGCGCTTTCATAGTTGACGGCCCGGGACGCCGCAACCGCGGTCTCGCCCAGCAGCGCGCGCAATTGCTCATCCACCGCCACCGAAGGTGATTCTTCAATAATTTTCTGGTTGCGCCGTTGTACCGAACAGTCCCTTTCCCCCAGGTGAACGATGTTCCCGTACCGATCCGCCAAAATTTGTATTTCAATATGCCGGGGCTCTTCCACGTACTTTTCCAGGTAAATTTCTCCGCTTCCGAAAGCTGCGGAGGCTTCGGACCGGGCGGTCATGATCCCGCGCACCAGTTCCTCCTCGCATTGCGCCACCCGCATTCCCTTGCCGCCTCCACCAAAGGAAGCTTTTATCAGGACGGGATAGCCAATTTTATCCGCCAGCCGCAGGGCTTGCTCCGAGTCGCTGATGAGCCCCTTGGAACCGGGCACTACCGGTATCCCGGCCGCCTGCATTAATTCCCTGGCCTGCACCTTGTTGCCCATCAGCCGTATGGCTTCGGCGCCGGGCCCGATAAAGATAATACCGTTGGCGGCACATAGCTCGGCAAACCTGTCATTCTCCGCCAGGAAGCCGTACCCGGGGTGTATGGCATCGGCGCCGGCAACCTGCGCGGCACTGATAATGTTGGCAATATTGAGGTAGCTGCGGCCGGGCTGGGGAGGGCCGATACACAGAGCCTCGTCGGCCATGCGCACATGCAGGCTGTTCCGATCAACCTCGGAAAACACCGATACGGTTTTGATGTTCATTTCGCGACAGGCCCTGATGACACGGACGGCAATTTCTCCCCTGTTGGCGATAAGTATTTTGCTAATCATAGCAATTTCACCTAATTCTCTTGAATTACCAGCAACGGCTGATTGAATTCAACCGGCTGGGCGTTTTCCACCATAACCTTGGTTACAATGCCGGTAACTTCTGCTTCAATCTCGTTCATCAGTTTCATGGCTTCGATAATGCAAACCGTTTGGCCTTTTTCCACCCGACTGCCTACTTTCACAAAAGGTGGGGCGTCAGGGGCGGGCGCGTTGTAAAAAGTACCCACCATGGGCGAATTCACCACAGTGCCTTGATTTTCAGCGGCTGCGACAGATTCAACGGCGGCAGCGGGAACAGTTTCCAGCATTACCGGGTTAATTTCGTCTTCAGCTTCAGCCTCAACCTCGATTTCCCTTGAGCCTGCACCGGCGGCGCCCGACTTTCTGATGGCCAGCTTGACTCCGTCCTGCTTAAAAGTCAGCTCGGAAATGTCTGTTTGGTTAATCAAGTTAACAAGCTCTTTGATTTGCTGTAAGTCCATCTCAGCATCCTCCTCCGCCGGGCCCGGGGCCCCGGCTGGTTTAATTGTCTTACCCGCACCGGGTGCGGTTTCACTGGGGGACGGTCCCCCGCCGCCCAAAAATTTTATGGTCACCTGCGGGAACAGAGCGTATGTAATAACATCCTCGTCCGAACGGGCCAGGTTTTTGATTTCGTTTCGCGCTTTGTCCAGCCGCTGCTCCAACAAATCGGCGGGCCGGCAACTGATTGGTTCGCCGTCGCCCAGCACCCGCCGGGACACAAGGGTGTCCAAAGGAGCCGGCGGTTTGCCGTACAGGCCCTGGATATAGGCCTTTACCTCGCCGGGAATAAGCTTGTATCTTTCACCGGTCAATACGTTAAGGACGGCCTGGGTGCCTACGATTTGGCTTGTTGGCGTGACTAGGGGAGGGTACCCCAGCTCTTTGCGCACCTTGGGTATTTCCTCCAAAACCGCGGGCAACAAGTGTGCGGATTTTTGTTCTTCCAACTGACTGACCAGGTTTGTAATCATGCCTCCCGGCACCTGGTGCTCGAACACGCGCATGTCGTTAATGCGTGTCACGCCACGTTCGTACCCTTTTTGCCGGCGCAGTTGTTCAAAGTAATCGGCAATCTCAAACAGCAGGCTTATATCCAGGCCGGTATCATGGGGAGTACCCTTGAACGCCCGCACCACTGTTTCCACCGGCGGTTGTGACGCTCCGAAAGCAAGGGGCACCGAGGCGGTGTCAATTACATCCACGCCGGCCTCCACCGCTTTCAGGTAAGTGGCCAGGGCCAGGCCGCCGATATAGTGGCTGTGCAACTGCACCGGCAACCCGGGTTCTTCTTTCAGTTTTCTCACCAGTTCGTAGGCGTTGTGCGGTGTAAGCAGCCCGGCCATATCCTTTATGCAAATGGAATCGGCGCCCATCTCGGCAAGGTTTTTAGCTGTCTCCAGGTAATGTTCGGTGGTATGCACCGGGCTTATGGTGTAAACAACGGCGGCCTGCACATGGGCGCCCGCCTTTTTGCCCACCCGCATGGATGTTTCCATGTTGCGGATATCGTTTAGAGCATCAAACACCCGGATAATGTCGATTCCGTTTTCCACCATCTTGCAAACGAAGGCTTCCACCAAATCATCCGGATAATGCTGGTAACCCACAAGGGATTGGCCTCGCAGCAACATCTGGATTGGCGTCTTTTTAATCACCCGTTTGAGCTTTCTCAACCTTTCCCACGGGTCCTCGTTGAGGAAGCGCAGGCAAACGTCGAATGTGGCGCCGCCCCACACCTCCAGCGAATGATAGCCGGCAGCGTCAATTTTTTCCGCCACCGGCAGCATGTCTTCGGTGTGCATTCTGGTGGCCCACAAGCTCTGGTGACCGTCCCGCAAAGTGGTATCAGTGATTTTTACCCCTGGCATGCTTATCTCTCCTTGAATTAAAGCTCGCTCCAACCGGTTTCCCGGCATGCTTATCAAGTCCAAGCGCTGGTCCCCGGTCATATTTATAAATAAATATACTACCGCATATAAAAAACCAGGTTACCGTGATAAAAAGCGTCAACCTGGTTTACATAGATTATTATATAGCATTTTAATGCGGCAATTAAATACATATGGAGCAAGTATACAATATATCGGTAAAATATTTTAGCACACATTACATCATGCGCTTTGTCCCGACCTTTTGGCCGCGCCATGGCGCGCCGCCTCCCGGCTATTCCCTGGTGATAATGATGATGTCTTCCCCGGCAACGCCGGTGCTATTGGTTACCAGTTCCACTATTCCGGCATGTCCATCGTCGCTGGCGGCAGTTTCACCATTTTTCACCACAACGGTAACCGTGTTCTCATCCAGGAAAACCGCGGCGTCTTTAAATCCTCTGGCCCGAATCAGGTTTTCCAATTCCATTTCCCGGGATATATGGCTGCTCAGGCGAAGAAGTCTTTCATGGGCCGATTTGCGGATTTCCTCACCGGCATCGGGAGACGCCAGCACTTCGCGCATGGTTTCCATTTCCATGCCCCGGACCCTTTCCCGTTCCATGCGGTATTCAACAAAATAATGGGCGTCGCTGTTATTGTCGCCGGCAAAGGTGGTGCCGGGTTCGAGTGGTGCCGGCGTGTATTCCACCGGCACACCGCCGCCCATCGACTTGCCGGTCTGGTGTTCTTCGCCGGCAATTGCCGCGGGCGCGGCGGAATTGTCGCATAGCCGGCCGGTTATACCCCCAAACCCCAGAATACAGAAGACGGCGCCGGCCAGGGCCAGCAGAGCCAGGGCTATGCCCCTGCGGTTGATTTTAATAACTTTAATCATTCAGCTCACCTCTTTCATGGTCATAACAATTATTTTGTGCGGCTGCGCGCCCAGAGCCACCTGCACCGCCCGGAAAAGGTCGGCCTTCACCCGCGGTGTCCGGGCGCCTTCCGCCACCACCAGCACCCCGGCAACTTCAGGAGCGATCTCTTTCCTGACCACCGGTTTTTCCTGCCCCTGCCCGTTTCCGGCGATTACCACCATGCTGGAACCAGTGTTTTCGGTTATTTGCCGGGTACCGCCGTTTTGGTCCTGTTCCTCGGTGGTTTTCAGGCCGGTGTCGGAATTAATGGCGTAGTCTTTATGGGTGGAGGTGGCCAACTGAACCGTCACCTCGACCCGGCCGGCGCCGGCTATCCTTTCCAGCATGCGCTGCAACTCCGAGGCTATTTGTTTTTCCTCGCGGGTCATCATGGAGCCGCCGGGTAAATGTGCCCTCTCTCCGGTTCCGTCAACAGCGCTTTGGCCAACCCGGTTTTGCGGCTCCGCCGGCCCAGGGCCGGAATCCTGTCCGCCCAGAAGCATCAGCGCGACGCCCAGGACAGCCGCTCCCAAGAGAAACCAAAACTTTTTGTTCCTGGGATTGAATAATTCTCCCCGGGTCATGGATAATCACCCCTTACAATATTATTGAAACTCCACTTGCACCTGGTCCCGGCGCAGGCTGTAAAAATCGGCCACCAGCGACGCCACGCGGGAAGCTGACTTTATCTCGTTTTCCGTCGGTTGGATATTGTTTTCCTCCCCATCGTCCGGTCCGACGGTATCAATAATAACCGGCTGAACGCCGGATTCGGCCTCCATTCCCCCGGGGACGGAAGCGTCGCCGTCATGGAGGGTGAAAACAAGGGTTATACTGTTTATCGCGCTGGTATCCGTCTCCACCAGAACCCTGGCGTCAACAGCGTTGACATCCGGGTTTAAACCCGCCAGGGAGAGTACCTGTTGGGCTACGCCCGCGCTGTATTTCTGCGCCGCCGCCTCACGGTTTGATTCTGTAAGCGATCTGCCCGCCGCCATTATTTGGTCCAGAGACACCGGTTCATAACTGTCCGCGGAGTGAGTTATATCAGGAATCTCCTGTAACAGATCGCTGTTTACGGTGTCGGCGACTGTTTGCAAAACCGCCACAATAATCAGCAGGCCCATCACCATTTTGACGTAACGGCGCATGTCACCGCGGGGGAGCAGCATTTCCAGGAATACCGCCAGCACGACAATGACCGCGATGGTTTGGATGAGCTGGCGTAATATGTCCATGGCAAACCCCCTAATGCAGCATGACGGTCAAGTTTCCCAGCCCCACCACAATGGCCAGGGTAAAGAAAAATAGAAGTCCCACCACGGCCACGGCGGCGAACATCGTAATCAGATTATTGCCCAGGCCGTTCAGACAATTGCTGATATTCTCCTCGCCAACGGGCTGGATGACCGCGCCGGCCAGTTTGTATATAAAAGCCATGGTGATAATTTTAACCAGGGGGACAACCAGTATCAGCGCTATTATCAACACCCCGGCGATGCCAACGGCGTTCTTCATCAGCAGCGAGGAGCGGATGATGGCCCCCAGGGCGTCACTGAACACACCCCCCACCACGGGAATGAATGTGTCGGTGGCAAATTTGGCCGTGCGGTAGGTCAAGCTGTCCCCCACCGCGCCGGCCACCCCCTGGATGGACATGACGCCGAGAAAAATGGTGCATAAAAGGCCCATCAATCCCATGGCCGCTCCTTTAAGCAGCCCGGCCAACCTGGATACTTGAAATTGTGTGGATAATCCGCTAACTATTTCTAGTACGGCGGCAAAAAAAATTAAAGGCAAAATAACGTTTTTAATAATGGTGCCGAATGCCGCGACGGTAATGAACACCAAGGGATGGAATATGGCCGCCGATGTTATGCCCCCCACCGCCACCAGTAGCGTAAGCAGAAGCGGCAGCAGGGCCTGCATCAGCAAGACCATATTGTCCACCACTTCCCGGCCCAATTGTACCGCCAGTCCGAAGGAACCAACGGCTATGGTTACCAGCACCATATAGGCCACCATATGGGTCAGTTGCCCGGTGGTCCCTTTTTCAAAAGCGGCGGTAAGATTATTCAGCACCGCGCATATTACGGCCAGTACCACCAGCTTGGCCAGCAGGGAAGAATTGGCAACCACTTCCCGAAATATATACTGCAGGCAATGGTTAAAAATATCCGCCGGATGCATTGATATATCACCTTTGGCCAATCCGGCCACCAGCGATTTAAAATCGTGATCGGGCAGCGCTTGTTTAATTTCCTGATCCATTTGGTTCACAAACCGCTGTATTTCCGCCATGTCCACATCGTCAACCCGGCTGTCCAGTTCATGCGGGGCGTCCGGTGCGGGGGAGGCGGCGCAGGGCGGAACCGGAAATGCGGTTATGAGCAATAAAAGCAATACAACCTTCAGCATTATCCTGCCCAGGGTAATCCCCCCTAACGTCCCCTCAAGGAATAAGCCGCAGCAACGCTTGCAAAACAGCCACTATGATGGGTACCGCCAGTACCAATACCATCACTTTGGCGGCCAGCTCAACCTTGAGGGCTATGGCTCCCTGGTCCGCGTCGCGGCAAATTTGGGCGATAAAGTCGGCTATATAGGCAATACCGATTATTTTTAGCAGTGTGGCCATGTAAACCGAGTTGATATTGGCTTGATTAGCCAGTTGTCGCAGAACATCTATAATGGCGCCTATTTTGCTCAGTATAAGGAGAAAGATGGTCATGCCGACAAATATGCTCAACAACATGGCCAGGGGCGGTTTTTGGTATTTTAGGACCACCGCCAGCACGGCACCGCTAATGGCTATACCGGAAATTTGTAAAATATCCATACCCCCACCCGCCTAAAAAAGCTTAAACACAGATTTCACCTCGTCAAAAAGAGTGCCCAACATCTGAATAACCATGACCAGCACCACGGCGATACCGGTCAAGGTAACAGCAAAACCATAATCCTCTTTACCCGAATTTTTCAGCACCATGTGGGCAACGGCCACCAATATGCCTATGCCGGCGATTTTAAAAATTAAATCAATATTATCGCTCAACACCAACCCCCCTAAGGCGTGTTTTTTATACTTTTTGGGAAAGTATGCCTCCGGCCATATTAATGGCCGGATTCAAGGGCGAAAGTATCAAAAAGAGCGCGCGGTGGAACCGAATGAGTGCGCTTTTTTAATACTATTAAGGAAGTATACCTTGCCATATATATGGCAATTGCAAAGGATAAAAGTATCAAAAAGCGCACGTAGAGGGAATTGTTGAGCGCGCTTTTTTTAATAAAGCGCCAGAACTATTATTAGCCCACCCAGCAGGCCCATATAATTCCAGAGTTTAACGTTCCTTGCCGCCGTTTCTTCAGCCTTGGCCCGGGCCATTTTCAACTGTTCCAGGGTCAAACGCAGGTGCTTTGCTTGATCCTCCCGGTCGGAAATACCCAAGTTATTGCCAAGACTGCGCAATATAGCCAGGTCACCGCCATCCAAGGGGCTTTTTCTGCAATGCGCTTCCAGCGCCATATTCCACGCGTCCCGGGCGGAATAGCCCCGGGCCTTTTGCAGATTCTGGGCCACCTGCCGGAAAAACCGGGACACCCCGGGGTCCGACCTCTCGGCGATACCGGCCAGCGCGTCGGGCAATGGGGTGGCGGCGAAGACAATCTCTGTTTCCAGCATCGCCAGCGCGGAAATAAACTGCCCCAATTCCACCGGACGCCTGGCGTATTGACGGGATATGGTCCAACCCGCGTATCCGCTGACCGAAACAAGCAGGCAGGCCCCGATTAACTTTAACAAGCCGTCACCCCCGCCTCGTTATTTCGTTGCCGTGGTATATTTTTTCCACCGTCCCCACGCCCCTGGAACGACCCAGCAGCACAAACCGTTGAATGATGTTTAACTGCAGCAGGTATTTTAAAGCCGGGCGGTTGAACAGATCCTGCAGCGAAGAGGCGTGGATGGTGACAATGATCCGCACACCGGCATTATAAACTTCTTCCAAGGCCGCGATGTCTTCCATTCTGCCGATTTCATCGGTGGCGATAATATCCGGGGACATGGATCTCAACAGCATCATCATACCCTGCACCTTGGGGCACGCGTCCAAAACATCCGTCCGCACACCCACATCCATCTGGGGCGCACCCCGGTGACAGCCGGCGATTTCCGAACGCTCGTCAACCACGCCGACAGTTCTGCCGGCGTAATTGATACCGGGCAAACCATTGCTGGCCAGGCGTACAATATCACGCAACAAGGTGGTTTTACCGCAGCGGGGCGGAGAAAAAATAACCGTGTGGTGGATGTTCCCGGCGGCGCGGTCGTGCAGGCGCGGGAACAGTGGGGCGGCAATTCCTTTAATTTCTCTGCAAACGCGGACATTCAACCCTGATAGATACTTGATTGTTTTAACCCGCCCGCCTTCCAGCACAGTCCTGCCGGTAAGCCCTACCCTGTGACCGCCGGGCAGTGTAATATAACCGTTTTTCAGTTCCTCTTCCAACGCGTAAATCGAGGAGCCGCTGATATTTTGAATTATTTTTTCCAGTTCTACAGCGCTTACGATTAGACTGCCCGCCGGGCTATCGGATAAAAGGCCGTCCCGGCGCATGAAATAATCCCGGCCTCCGGCGCCCAGCAACAGTGGCTTGTCCCGGCGCAGCCTGATTTCCTCCAACCGGTCGAGAATGTGGGCGGGCAGCGCGTTTACCGCCTTTGCCAGGTCAGACGGCAAAACGGGCAAAACGTCGGCATATGCGGACCAATGGCCGTTTTTAAAATGAGGGTCAATACTCATGCCATTATCCTCCGGTTATAGGTGAAACATTTTTCAGAGCGGCTATGGTTTTATGCCCGCCTCTCTCATAAGATGTTTATTGGTAACTTTGGTAAAATATACCCAGCCACTAAAAAAAGCGCGCAAGTAAGCAATAAGACGGTTTTTTTTG
>JAKSCU010000293.1 GCA_022360435.1 Bacillota bacterium | reverse complement strand
TCACCTCTGCTCCGGCTTCGGAACAAATCAGTGCTGCGGCAGTCAAATCCCATCTCTCCAAACCTTGCTCCCAAAAGATGTCGATTCTTCCTTTTGCAACTTCGCATATATTTTGTGCAGCAGCGCCTAAAGATCTTACAGTTAAAACATTTGGCGTTATTTTATTCCACTCTGTCAGGTTGTTTGTATTTATATCTTCAAAAGAATATGGGAAGCCTGATGCTGCTACTGCCCGATTGAGTTCCATGGTTTTTGAAACCTCAATTTTTTCATCATTACACCATGCGCCTATTCCTTTGACAGCAGAAAATAGTTCTTCCATGATCGGAGCATACACTACACCGCACACTGTTTTATTCTCCCGATTAACAAGAGCAATAGATATGCACCAGTGAGGCAATCCTCTAATGAAATTAACCGTCCCATCAAGAGGATCCAGATACCATCTTCTACTATTTTCCACGGCATTCTCTTGTATGGGATTCTTCTCCTCGGAAACAATGATGTCATTTGGAAAAGCGGCCTTTATCAAAGTAATAATCTGTTCTTCCGATTGCTTATCTGCTGACGTAACGGGATTGATGCTCCCTTTCCATTCCTTGTAAAGAGGTTTCGACCAGTTTTTGAGAAGGCGTCCTGCTGACTGTAAAGCTTCTTTTGCTACAGCCAACTCTTTATCATAGTTTAATTGCATTATTTGTATCCCTTTCTTGTTTTGATTCATTCTTTTACAGCTCCTCCTCCCATCCCTTTAATCAGTCTTTTCTGAACAAAGAACGAAAGGACCAGTGTAGGAACAGCCGAGAGCAATATCGCAACGGACATCTCCCCCAATTGAACACCTCTGAATGTATTGTAGCCTGCTATCGCTACAGGAAGGGTTTTCGAACCTTCTCCTCCCAGGATAAGAGCATAGAAAAGATCATTCCAGGACAGGATGAAGCCGAATATACTTGCTGCCCCGATACCAGGAAGTACTTGTGGAAGTACAATCCTTACAAATGCATTTAATCTTGTGCAGCCGTCAATTGTTGCCTGCTCCTCAATCGATTTGGGAACAAAATCAAAGAATCCTATTAAAAACCAGGTGACAATCGGCAATACAAAGGTTAAATGAGCAACTATAATGGGACCTATCGTACCGTTTAACTTAAAAAAATAAGCTGCCAGGAATATTGGTACCACTAAAACAGAAGAAGGGATAATTTCAGATATTA
>JAKSCU010000223.1 GCA_022360435.1 Bacillota bacterium | reverse complement strand
GGGACACGCCCAGATCCTGGATTACCGGAGCGGGCACGGTTGTAAAGGGCATAAAGGCGTCCAGGTGACCGTCCTTCATCAGCATGGCGGCATCCGCGTAGGCCAGGTGTTCAACCTTGGACATATCATCATAGGACAAGCCATGCACGTCCAGTATATTCCTCACCAGCACTTCGCCCGATGTCCCCACCAGGCCCGGCGCGATCCGCTTGCCCTTGAGGTCTTCAATAGTGTTGATCCCGGCATCCGCCTTGACTACTATCTGCAGCGGGGACGGGTAAAGGGCGGCCATTCCGACAATATTTTCCTGCTTTTTGCCTTCGAACGTACCCCTGCCCGCAACGGCGTCGGCGTTGGCGAAGGAAAAAGAAATACCCATGGTGTACTGACCGTTATTGACGCCCATAATGTTGGCATCCCCGGTCCCCTGCAGGGTGGAAACACTGGACCCTTTTACATTCTGCTGAATAATTTCAGCCAACGCCCCACCCATGGGATACCAGGTACCACCGGCTTTACCCGAGGCTATGCTCATGGTAACGGGGTCACTTGACCCGCTCTTTGATTCGCCGCCCGGGTCGGCTCCATCCTGACCCCCTCCGCATCCTGTCAGCAACGATACGGCGATAATGAATATAATCACAACCAACCCTGCATTTTTTGGCAACATTTTTTCATACTCCTTTCTTACATCAAATTTATTTAATTTTTTAAATTTTTTAAATTTCACCCCCCTGATATTTCACAAAATATAACTCCCATACGGCACAGTCGGTAGTCATTTTATGAAATATAACTGTTTGACTGCCAATTATAATTTTTGAACCCGGTTATAATTTGATATCTCCATGGCGCCTTCCACCACCAGTTTGACAAAACGCTCCAACTCAGGCCGGCGTTCCACCGGAGCGGCAATGGACAAAGACGAGCTTACGTCGCCCTTTTCATTCCATATCGGCGCGCTGGCTGAAATTACACCGGATACTTTTTCGCCGTAGCTGACCGCGTAACCCTGACGGCGAATAATTTGCAACTCCTGTTCCAAGGTATCCCGATTAACTATTGTGTTGGTTGTCAGCGCCACTAATTTAGTATCATTGAGGTATTTTTCCAGTTTTTCATCGCTAAAGTGCGCCAACAAAATCTTTCCCGACGCGCCGCAATATAAAGGCGATTCCTCGCCGATGTACACCATTACCCTGACCATGCTTTTACCTTGTAGATAATCCACGCATATGCGGCTGTTATTGTTCAGCAGGTAAATATACACGGTTTCCATGCAGGCGTCGCGGATTCTTTTCATAACCAGCGGGGTAACCTGTTTGACCGTGTACCGTTCGGATACCACATACCCGAAATGCAGGAATTTGATGCCCAGCATATACCCCTGGGAATTGCCGTCTCTTTCCACATAGCCGTTTTTCTCTAGGGTGGCTAGAATCCTGGCCAACGTGGTTTTCGACAAGCCGAGGGACTTGTGTAAAGAAGCCAAACTCTGGGGCTTTTCCATCAGCCGGAGATAATCCAATATCTCAAAAGCCCTTTTTAATGTTCTCACTTCTGACATAACAACACCGCCGTACCGTTTAATGGTATGTATACCGTATACTGGGCTGTTTTTTATCATTTTACTGCTACTTGTTTAACTTGTCAATTTATAGTGAAAATTTAAATTACACGCCCGTGCCAAGCCGTTTCTTGGTCAAGGGATTTTTGTATAATTTTTACAAAAGGGAGTCGAGTCCTCATAGGAGTTGAAATTTCCGGCATTTACGCCTTATTTGCGTCAGGAAAAAAATAATTTGCGGGGAAATATAGAATTGTATTGTAATTACCGGTGGATGAACTTAAAATTAGCTTGTTTAACTTTTTAATCGGAGCAATGACCATGATATTCGATCAATCAAAGGAACAGCTAGTAGGAGTGGTTTCCGCCATCTGCGCTTACAGCCTGTGGGGAATTCTGCCGATATACTGGAAACTCGTGGGCAACGTACCCTCATTGGAGGTGCTGGCCCACCGGTTTATATGGTCCTTTATTTTTTTGGCGCTTGTTATACTTCTGTCGGGTAAATTGAGCTCTTTCACCGGCGAATTGCGCCAGCTCGCTTGGCAGGGAAAAAAAGCCCTGGGTGTAATTGCGGCTTCCGCTTTATTGACAGCCAACTGGTTCACTTATATCTGGGCCGTAAACACCGACAATATTGTTGAATGCAGCCTGGGGTACTATATAAACCCCTTGGTCAGTGTAATGCTGGGTATTATCGTACTAAAAGAAAAGCTCTCATTCTGGCAGACCGTCTCTTTTATCCTGGCCGCTGTCGGGGTTTTAAACATGACGGTTCATTACGGGGCCGTCCCTTGGATTGCCCTTACGCTGGCCCTCACTTTCGGCATGTATGCCCTGATTAAAAAAATGGTCCACCTGGGCGCGGTAACCGGGATTACTCTGGAAACGCTGCTCATCTTCCCGTTCATGTTGACTTTTTTGAGTCACTTGCATTACCACGGCAACGGGGCATTCGGAGCGGCCGCCCCGGGCACTTCCGGGCTTTTGATGGGGGCCGGGGTTATCACGGCGGTGCCGCTGGTCTTGTTTGCAACCGGCGCCACCCGGCTGCCCTTGTCGGTTATCGGCTTTTTGCAGTATATCGCCCCCACGCTGATGCTTGTTTGCGGTGTAATTTTATACCACGAACCCTTTACCCAAGTGCACCTGACGTCCTTCGGGTTTATCTGGACGGCGCTGACCATTTTCTCGCTGGCCAAAACCAGCCTGTTTATGCGCTTGGAACACATATTTATAAAAAAGCCGGCGCAAAAAAGAGATAATGCCCAATAAATTTACATAGGAAAGCCGGTATACCGCTTTGGCTCGGCAACCGGCTTTTGAGATTGATTTGTTCGTGGAGATAACTCCCCAAAGCAATGGCATGCTCATAAACTTTATCATTGTCAAGATCAGGAGGAGGACTAATGAGACTTATTTTATTTGTCATGGTATTATGTTATGCCATTGTATTTTGGCCTTTTGGTTTTCTACTGGCTGATGTTCTTTTCCCGTGGGGAGGTGTTATGGAGTCCCATCTAAAACCAATATATTTGGGGATAGTTTTTTTAAGTGGATTAATGGTGGGATGTACTGTTTACATTGCTGAGCTGATTAAAGAATTAAAAAATAAAAATTAAACAACAGATAATGTTTAAATAAATGGTCACGGATTATTTAACAAATGCAAATATTTCTTAGCAGCCCAATAATCTTCCCGGCTGTCCAGATCCATGTGAATGCCGGGGTCATTTACCTCGACACCGCATATTCCGCCGGCATGTTTGCCAATAATTTCCCTGGCGCCCTGATCGCCTGAAAGACGAGCTAGGTCCTCAAACAACAACCTGTCTATTATCACCGGGTGTCCCCTGCGGCCATCATAAACGGGCACCGTAACCGGGCTGCGCGCAGCCCGGTATGTTTCAAGCAAAAGGTCGACGGTTTTGGTTTTAACCAGAGGCATGTCACCCAGCGCAATCAACACCGCGTCGACCGTTGGCGAATCAAGCATGATCCGCTTAATCCCCCGCTTTATGGACGTTCCCATACCGTCTTGAAATTCATCGTTTGGGATTATTGTCAAATCATGCCGGGCCAGTTGCCGCGTCAACTCCTCTTTTTCGTGGCCCACCACCAGGGTGATGCCGCTTATTTTGTCCGACCGCAACCGTCCAATGGTATGCTCAATCACTTTACCGCCCGATAGCTCCAGCAGCAACTTGTTCGACTTCATCCGGCTGGAAAGACCGGCTGCCAGCACCAGCGCTTCAATTATCGCCAAGACAACCAAACACCTTTTAATCGATTTGTAGTGCTTTCACAAAGAATGTACCCCCGGCTAAGGGCATATTTATTATAGCACACTGTTGCTTGCACGGGAGAATATATATGCTAGCGGAGAGCGTACACGCATTATCCCAAAACAGATAGCCGTTCTACGGTTTTATACATAAAATTGACCTTTTCCG
>JAKSCU010000274.1 GCA_022360435.1 Bacillota bacterium | reverse complement strand
TCTTAAAGTATAATATCAAAATATTCTTAAGAAAATCAGTAATTCCTGCCTCGCTACATTATAATCATAACCTAAAATGTTATCTTTTTTACAGCGGCCAAATTTATATAGGTATAAATTTGTTTAAGGCAGTGTTTTTTAAAGGCCTGGTACCGTCTCCCTTTTTCCAAAAATTCGTGCTATAATTGATTTATATTAGCCGATTAACGGTAAATCGGGGAGGTTGTTATGGATAACAATCATGTGTATCAAGGTTCCGACATGTATATCGCATCCCCGGAACTGCTTAGCGCTGTCAATGTTTCGGTGGCGCTAAACCGTCCCTTGCTGATCAAGGGCGAGCCCGGAACCGGCAAAACAATGCTGGCCCGAAGTATTGCCGATAATTTACAAATGGATTTAGTTATCTGGAATATTAAATCCACTACCAAGGCCCAGGACGGACTGTACGTTTACGATACGGTGCAGCGCCTGTACGACGGCCAGTTTGGCGAAGGCGACGTGCGGGACGTCAAGCGATACATAAAGCTGGGCATGCTTGGAGAAGCCTTTGTTTCCGAGGAAAGGGTCGTTTTGTTGATCGACGAGATAGACAAAGCCGACATTGAATTTCCAAACGATTTGCTGTGGGAACTGGACCAAATGAGTTTTTATATTCACGAAACCGGTGAAACGGTGGAAGCTAAACACCGGCCCATCGTGGTTATTACCAGCAACGCTGAAAAAGAACTGCCCGACGCTTTTTTGCGCCGCTGCATATTCCATTACATTGTTTTTCCTGACGAGAACACCATGCGGGACATTGTCAGCGTGCATTATCCCCGGCTGGGTGAGGAATTGGTGCAGAATGCCATAAAGGCTTTTTATGGGATTAGAGAGTTACCGAATCTGCAAAAACGGCCCAGCACCAGTGAGTTGTTGGACTGGGTCCAGGCCCTGTCCATCGGCGGCGTTGATCCCGACGCAATAATATCCGAACTGCCGCTGCCCGGGGTACTGCTAAAAAAGGACCAGGACATGGCGGTGCTGCAGCGCCGTTTTAGCGCCGGCGAAGATTCACCGGTGGCGGGCAAAAGAAATATTTCGGGTTTCCGGCGGGTGTAAAAAGTGTTTACCGGTTTTTTTTACACGTTGCGCCGGGAGGGTGTGCAGGTTAGTCTGACCGAGTGGCTGTCCCTGATGGAAGCGCTGCAAAAGGGCCTGGCCAACGACAGCCTGACCGGTTTTTATTACCTGGCCCGTTCGGTGCTGATCAAAAGCGAATCCAAGTACGACGCTTTTGACCGGGCTTTTTTAAAATACTTTGAGGATGTGGAGACACCCCCGACAATCACCGAAAAAGTGCTGCAATGGTTGAAAAAATCATTGCCGCCCCTCAAAATGACGGCGGCGGAAAAGCATCCCCACACAAATTGGAGCCTGGAAGAACTACGCCGGGCGCTGGCCGAAAGACTCAACAAACAGGACGGGGAACACCACGGGGGCGCTCACTGGATTGGCACCGGCGGCACTTCGCCCTTCGGCCATTCGGGCTATAATCCCGCCGGTATGCGTATCGGCGGTGAGTCGTTAAACCGGTCGGCGGTTAAGGTGGCGTCTTCCAGGGCCTTTCGTGACTTCAGGAGCGACGAAACTCTCAGCACCCGCCAGTTTGAGTTGGCCCTGCGCAAGCTGCGCCTTTTAAGCACGGCGGTGGAGGGGGAAAAAGACCTTTTGGACCTTGACGCCACCGTTGACGCCACCGGGCGCAGCGCCGGCAGGCTTGAGTTGGTGTGGGCCAGGAGCAGGAAGAACCGGGTCAAACTGCTGATCCTCATGGACTCGGGCGGCTCAATGAATTCCCACCAGAGGCTGTGCAGCCGGCTATTCAACGCCGCCAACAAATCCACCCATTTCCGGGATCTGCAGTTTTACTATTTTCACAATTGTGTATATGAAGCTGTTTTTAAAGATCCTTTTTGCAGACGAAACAATTCTTTGGACACCTTTGCCTTGCTGCGCCGATATGGTTCGGATTACCGGCTTGTTGTCGTCGGCGACGCCAGCATGGGGCCGGGTGAATTGCTGATGCCTTATGGAGCGCTGGACTGGGGGGTGGAAAACGAGGAGCCGGGCGCAAAATGGCTGAAGCGACTGGCAGGCCATTTTGAATACAGCGTGTGGCTGAATCCCATTCCCAAGCTTTACTGGGGCAGGGCGGAAGGTTCTTATACTATACGGGCGGTGAAGGAAATATTCCCCATGTTTGAGCTTACTCTGGACGGGTTAAATGACTCCATTAAAGCATTAATGTCAAAAAAATGAAGGAGAGTGGTAATATGAATGAAACCGACCTGGCTGCCGAAATGCGTAACCGGGCGGGGGAAAACTTTCGCAGCGGCTTTAACTGTGCCGAAGCGTTGTTCGGCGCTTTCCGCGAATTGGCGGCGCCGGGCATGGAACCGGAAGTGGTGCGCATGTTTACCGGTTTCGGCGGCGGGCTGGGCCACGCCGGGTGCATGTGCGGAGCCCTTACCGGTTCGGTGGCCGTGCTGGGCTTGTTGGCGGGGCGGGACAATCCGTCAGGCGACCGGGAAAACTGTTATAGCCTGGCCCGAAATTTTCACGACCGCTTTGAACAAAAGTTTGAGGCCACCTGCTGTCGGGCGCTGAACCCGCATCCCTTCGATACCAAGGACCACTTGAGGCATTGTTTGAAGATTACCGGCAACACCGCCAAGCTGCTGGCCGAATATTTAAAAGAAAAAGACCTGCTCCCGCCTGGAAAGTAGGTATGTGTTTTGAGCCTGCAGCGACGCGACCTGGGTGTTAAAGGCGAGGATTTGGCCGCCGGTTACCTGCGCAATAAAGGTTTTGCCATACTGGAACGCAATTTCAGTTGCCGGCTGGGAGAGATAGACATTATCGCCAGGCAAGGTAACTGTCTGGTGTTTGTGGAAGTGCGGACCAGGAGCGGTAAAGAATACGGATTGGCGCAGGAAAGCATCACCCGGACCAAAATTAATCGTTTACGCAAGCTGGCTTGTTTTTACCTGGCCGGAAGGGGGCATGCCGAATCGGAGGCGCGATTTGACGTAATAGCGGTGCATTGCGCGGGGGTTGCCGGGCCAATGGAAATTACGCACATAGAGAACGCCTTTTGACATTTGACCCGGTTATTTTCCCGTTGAACTTTGTTTTTTGTTAGTTCGGACGCAATATATTGAGTGGAGCGCGGCCCGCATCTAAAATTTAACCAAGAAATTTTTAGGAGGTCTTGGCCATGGCTCCGCGAGATAATACCGGCGAATTTGTCTGCATGGAATGCAGCATGTGTAGCTTTTACTGGGGCAAAAGCTGCCCTGGCCTGAAAATGTTCAAAAGGGAAGAGTGTATAGAAATGTAGTTAAAAAAACGCACTCATTCGGTTCCCTCTATGTGCGTTTTTTAATACTTTATTCCTTGAATCCGGCCATTAATATGGCCGGAAGTATATTTTCTTAAAAGTGTAAAAAAAGCGCACTCATTCAGTTCCCTCTGTGTGTGCTTTTTGATACTTTATTCCTTTGTCCTTGCCATATATATGGCAAGGTATACTTTCCTTAAAGTGTAAAAAAAGCGCACTCATTCAGTTCCCTCTGTGTGCGCTTTTTGATACTTTGTTCCTTTGTCCTTGCCATATATATGGCAAATCTCGCTTAAATAGCGGGGTTTTAGACGTTTAACGCCCTCGGAAGAGGGCGTTAACCAAGGCATCTGACTATTGACCTTAATGTTAACTATCCATCCTTAACTACTTTTTGCCTCGTAGCCTCCATATCCAAATCCATAGAACCCCATGCCAAATACAAGCAGAATAAGGACCAGGAAAAGGATAAAACTACCGTCGAAGAAAGTACCTCCACCCCAAGGGAAGCCGGTAGTGGTGGCGGAGCCTGCGCCTGCGCCTGCGCCGTAACCCATAATTTTCCTCCTTTCATAAGAATTTGTTATTTATCCCGGTACACATTATGCAGGTAGGAGGAATATTGTTACATTCAATTATGCTCCCGATTATTTCCCGGGAGCCGGGAATAAAGTGCGGTTTGGGTTAAATCAGAAACAGCGCAAATTCTGTCGCAAAGTCTGTTGAGCAATCTTTTTTCATGGCTGACAACGATCAATCCTAAAGATCTTGACCTGCATATTGTTAAAAGTTCATGCCAGACTTTGGCCTGTGTTATTGCGTCCAGCATGGTTGTTGTTTCATCGGCAATGATATATCTTGTTTTAGGATTGAGCGCCCTGACAATGCAAAACCTCTGCAGCTCTCCGCCGGATAATTCCACCGGCCATCGTTTCAGCCACTCGTCCCTTATTTCAAATTTATCCAATAGATCCTGTTTGGGAGTATAGGATTCCGTCAAAATATCTTTCATTCTCCATCTGGGATTTACAGCTTTTTCCGGGTGTTGGAATATCAATTGCACCTGCTGGAAACCTATATTTTTTTGCTTTATGCCATCCACCAAAACTTGCCCGGCCTTAGGCGTTATGTAATTGCCCAATATTCTGGCCAAAGTGGTTTTTCCGCAACCGCTGTAACCTGAGAGGCCAAGCACTTCTCCCGGGGATACGCTAAGATTGACATCCTTAAAAATCCATTGCTCTCGTTTAAAAAAATACCCTATATTTTCGCCGACAAGCGCCATTCGACCCATCACCTCACAGTCTGTTTATTCAAAAGCAAATTCATTTTGCGGCAGAGCATTCCATAGCCTGCGCGTATACGCCTCCTTTAAACCTTCGCCCTTGCCTTGAAAGGCTTTTGAATCCGCGATTTCCATTGTCCTGCCGTCTTTGATCACAGCAACGCGGTGGGCTATTTCCAGTGCCGAAATAATATCATGCGTGATCAGCATAACTCCCGCGCCATCCTTGGTAAATTCTGCAAGTTGCTTTAAAATTTCGGAGAGTGCCTCAGGATGAATGCCGGGGGTGGGTTCGTCGGCGATTACAAGCTTGACTCCTTCACGGACACTTGTCGCGAACAAAACCCTTCTCAACATTCCGCCGGACAATTCAAATGGAAACAACCTACCGTCGCTGGCTTTCAGCCCATACCTTGTAAAAAGCTCGTTCTGCTTTGTTTGCGCAGTTTTCTTGTTTAGCCCAATTTGCACTTGTTTACCCACTCTCATTAAAGGGTCCAGATAATTAACGGACTGCGGGATAAAGGATATCTCATTCCCTCTGAGCTGTTCTTTTTTTCTTTCGGTAAGCTCTCTTCCTTTATAGAGGATAGTTCCTTTACAAATGGCATTGCCGGGCAATATGCCCAGAACGGCATGGGCCAGCAGGCTTTTTCCGGAACCGCTGGCTCCCACCACCGCCACAATTTCACCTTCTTTAATATCCACATTTAAATCTGATATGGGTTGGATTGTCCGTCTTTGCGTTCCTTTTACATATTGCGTAAAGCCAATGGAAAGGTTTTCTACCTGCAGCAATGTTTTTTTATCCGTCTCGTTCACCGCCGATCCACCCTTATTCATTTGAACTGCTGGGGTCCGTCAGGATTCTCATTTGCTCGCCGATGTTGTCAAAGCTTTTAACAGCAACCAGCAGCAGTAAGCCGGGGAAGAAAGCAAGCCACCACATACCGGTGGAAATGTGATTCATCGCTTCCGAAAGAATAATACCAATGGCCGGTGTTTGCGGGGACAAACCAAAACCTAAAAAGGTGATGGCCGCCTCGTGCAGAATCACGTGGGGGAACATCAGCAAAAATCCGATCATAATTTGCGGCAATATATTTGGCAGCATATGTTTTCTTGCAATAAACCAGCCGGATTTGCCAATTTTTTTGGACATCTGGATGTATTCGGAGTTTTTGAGCTGCAACACTTCTGCTCGAACAACCCGGGCAAGAGAAGGCCAGTGGGTTAACGACACCCCTAAAACAACACCCTGCACGCCTCCCCCCACCATAAAGGAAATCAAAATAATAAAAACCAGGTGAGGCATGCCAATAAATAAATCAATGAACCAAGAAATCACAGAGTCCACGGGTTTCCCAAAAATGGCAGCACATACTCCCAGCACGGTTGCTATTGTAACGCTGATAGCGGCGGCAAAGGCGCCCACCAGCAAAGAAAGGCGCAATCCCTTGACTGTTCTGGTAAGCATATCTCTCCCAAGCCAATCGGTGCCGAAGGGGTGCGCAAGGCTGGGGGATAAGTTTATGGTGGCCGCGTTGGTCTTTAAATTATGATTTCCCAGCAAAATACTTAACAACAGTATGAAGGCAATAAAAAAGACGGAAACATAAAGCATGCCGAACAACCGCTTTCTGGAATTAAACCCGTCGTTCTCAACTTTAACGCTGCTATTTTCCATGTTTAGTTCACCTCTCTTATGCGCGGATCTACCACCGTATTCAAAATATCGGCTATAAGGTTTCCGGCAAAAACAAACAGGGCGCTAAATACGATAATACCCATGAGCAATGGCAAATCACCGTGTAGTCCCGCCGTAGTCAGCGTGGAACCCAATCCCGGATAAGAGAACACCTGCTCTGCAAGCACAGAGCCTCCGAACAGCTCCCCAAAATAAGCAAATTGCAGGGAAATGGCCGGCAGGATGGAGTTGCGGAATCCATGGTTCCAGAAGATCTGCCATTTTTTCTCGCCTCTGGCTTTGGCAAAAATAACATATTCACTGTTAAGGATATCGATCATTTTTTCTCTGGTGTGTAATGCCACATTGGCCACGCCAAGAACACTTAAAGTCAAGGCCGGCAGAATAAAGTGCCGCAACCGGTCAATAAAAAGCACTTCGCTGCTCATGACACCCGGCGGCACGGCAAGGCCCACCGGCAACCATTTGAGCCAGACCGCAAATATTATTAAAAAAATCAAACCAAGCCAAAAGGTGGGCGTGGACGCCAGGGTATAGCTGTACCACCTGATAGCTTTATCAATTGGTTTGTTGCGATTCATGGCCGCAATGACACCAAGCATATATCCAAAGACTCCCGACATCAGCCAAGCCGCGCTCATTAGGGCCAGGGAGTTAACAAATCGTTCTTTTATAATATCTATCACCGGTGTGCGATATAAATTGGATGTTCCCAGGTTGCCCTCCAACAGCGCCTTCATCCAAGAAATATACTGTTCCACGGGGGACTTGTCCAGTCCCCAATATTCTTTTATCTTTTCAACTTGCTCGGGGGTTGCGGAGATGTCGCCGCCAATATATGCCCGCACCGGATCAATAGGCGATTGGGACATCAAAAAAAATGCGAGTATGGACAGCCCAATCAACAGGGTA
>JAKSCU010000354.1 GCA_022360435.1 Bacillota bacterium | reverse complement strand
CAGGAGGCACGATGTCCGGACGGTTGCACTCTTTCACGCGACGCCGCCCCGCGGGGCTCTTGCTGGCCGGTGTCATCGTCGTCGCCGGCTGCCAGTCCGCCAAGGCGCCGGAAACGACACAGGCCTTCTCGCCGTCGACCCCGCCCCAGCAGACAACGAACCACACGATCCGGAACACCGCCCGATCGCTGGCCGAACGGTTCGCGGCGTTGCGCCACAATCCCTCGACCCAGCCCCCCGAGATCCTCTGGCTCGATGACGAAGTCGAACGCGACCATCAGGCGACCCGTCCGTCCAGGCTCGACATCCAGCCGGCGGTCAAGCCGACGCCGCATGCCGCCCAGGCGCCTCTCAACCTGGTCCCGCAGGCCGATTCGCCCCCCGAATCAACCCCCGTCGTCACCCGTTCACGGCGCGCCATGCTGGCGGAGCTGCTTGCCGACGTGCGCCAATCCGACGACCCCGCCCTGTCCCGGGCCCTGATCGCCGCCTCGCTCAGCCTCGCGGAAACGAACCAGGAGCTCGACTACTCGTTTGTCGAGCCGCTGAGCCCCGAACAGCGCCAGACGGTGCAGCGATACCACGCCTTGCTGCTCGCCCTCCACGCTCAACTCGCGGCCGGCTCGCGCAGCGTCGACCGACGAGCCCTGACCGACCAGATCGACGAGCTGTTGGCCGACCAACCGATCGAGATCGTCAAGCTCAAGCTCTGCCGGCGGGTGAGCGGGTTCGGCGTGTACGACCCCTTCGATTCCACCGTCTTCCTGGCCGGCCGCGCTCAGAAGATGATCGGGTATCTGGAGTTTGAGAACTACACCGCTCTGCCGGGCGAAAACCATCGCTACACGGTCAATCTGAAGCAGGAGCTTGAGCTGTATGACGCCGACGGCCTGATGGTCTGGCGACACGAGCCGGTGAGCATCTCGGACGAGTCGACCAACCGCCGTCGCGACTTTTTCACCGTCCAGATGATCACGCTGCCCGCCCGCCTGACCGTGGGCAAGTTCCATCTCAAGGCCCGCGTCATCGACGAACACACCGGCAACCGGTGGGAAAGCTCCATGCCGATTGAAATCGT
>JAKSCU010000595.1 GCA_022360435.1 Bacillota bacterium | reverse complement strand
TGATCTGGCTGCCGGCATGGTTAACAATTACCTGCGCCCCAACCGGTTTTATGACCCGGACAAGACCCAGCGGCTGAAACAAGAGGCCCGGGCAGAGGTGCCGCCGGTAATGGTTACCGTCAAACAGGATGAAAGAATAATTGGCGAAGGTGAAATTGTTACCGAGGAGCACTTGGCCAAACTGGATGCGCTGGAACTGACACGCCCCACCATGCCCGTGTCGTCCTTTCTGGGTTCGGCCCTGTTGGTGGGCCTGATGATGGTGGTTGTGCTGTTTTACCTCTACCAGCAGAACCGGGAGATATACAGGAGCGCCGGTTATCTGTACCTGTTGGGTATTATTGTGCTGGGCATTTTGGGGGTGGCCAAGGCCATAATTGCCATCGACATCGGGCAGTGGCCGGATTTCGGCGACCAGCTCGGCTTTCTGGCGCCCATAGCGGCGGCGGGCATGCTTATCGCCATTCTGCTGGACTCCCGGCTGGCGGTGCTGGTGGTGGCTGTGATGAGTTTTATGCTGGCCGTGATGACCGGCGGCGAGATTAAATTTGCCGTTGTGGGCCTGGTGGGCGGTATGACGGGGGTTTACGGGGTAAGCAAGTTAAGCCAGCGCAGTGACCTGGCCCGGGCCGGTTTTTATACCGGCGCCGCCAATGTTGCGGCCATTTTTGCCATGGGCCTGATCAGCGGCATCCCCCTCGGGCTTTTGATCACCACCAGCCTGCTTTTGGGTACGGTGAACGGCATACTGTCCTCCATCCTTACCAACGGAGCCATTCCATACCTGGAAACCGCCTTCGGCATTACCTCGTCGGTGCGGCTGCTGGAACTGTCCAACCCGGGCAACCCGATCCTCAGGCGGCTGCAAATCGAGGCGCCGGGCACATATCACCACAGCCTTTTGGTGGGCAACTTGGCCGAGGCCGCGGCCAACGCCGTGGGTGGGGACGCCCTGCTGGTAAGGGTGGCGGCATACTACCATGATATTGGCAAAATGAAGCGGCCTTATTTCTTTATCGAAAATCAAATGGGTGACAACCCCCACGATAAAATTGCGCCTACCTTGAGTACGCTGATCCTGACCTCGCATGTCAAGGACGGTGTTGAACTGGCCAGGGAGCACAAACTGCCCCAGGGGATCACCGACATTATCGAACAGCACCACGGTAACAGCCTGTGCAGTTTCTTTTATCACAAAGCCATGGAAAACAACAAGAACGAAAATGTGACCGAAGAAGAGTTCCGTTACGAGGGTCCCAAGCCCCAGAACAAGGAAGCCGCCATTGTTATGCTGGCCGACGCCGTCGAGGCCGCGGTCCGGTCGCTGCAAAACCGCACTTCCGGCCGGGTCGAGGGTATTGTGCGGAAAATAATCAGGGATAAACTGATGGACGGCCAGTTGGACGAGTGCGACCTGACCTTGAAGGACCTGGATATTATTGCCAACGCTTTCATCAGGGTACTGGCGGGGATATTCCACAGCCGGATTGAATACCCCGATCCCAAGTCGCTGCAGCGGGAGTCGGGCAAAAAAGCGAAACGCCGTAAGGGACTGCAGAGTTTCGGTTAAAAGCCAAACAAAGACCCGACCGCAACGGCCGGGTCTTTTGCCGATTAAGACAACTTTTGCACCCTGTCCGCCGTGGTCTGATTGGAACCCTTGGATACGAATGTTTTGCAACAAGTGGCCATGCAGGTGTCCGCAGGGGTGGGTGACAGCTGTTTGGCCATTGTGGCGTCAATGTGATCCTGGCGGGTGCTGCCGAACTCATCCGACGCGACCATGATCTCGTTGGCCACGCACTTGTTGCCCTCGGCATAATAGTGGCAAGTGTTAATAAGACAGTGAATGTGCTGGTTCATGCTTGTCCCCCTTTAAATTGAATTAATTGTTGGTCACATAATTATTTTTAGCGTTTTCAATTTTTTTATTTTGGCAATTGCCAGCCCTGTTGGCAAAAAACACTCCAAATTTTTGCCTTTTGGTTTGAAAGGAGTAATGCTGAGTGCCGGTATTCTTAAACAATCTTCAGGAAAAAATATCCATAGAAGGCGGCTTATTGGAATTGCTGAAGGAGGTTGTAAACGAGACGCTGCGCTACTGCGGTGCCGACGGCGATCCCGAGGTCGGCCTGGTTTTGGTGGATGATGATTATATGGCGGGTTTGAACCGGCGATACCGGGAAGTGGACCGGCCCACGGATGTGCTCAGCTTCGCCATGCTGGAGGGCGAGCCCATGCCCGAAGGCGGGCAGGAAGGACAAATGCTGGGCGACGTGGTGATATCACTGGAAACCGCAAGGCGCCAGGCGGCGGAATTGGGGCATGGCTTGGCAAGGGAAATGGCGTACTTAACCGTGCACGGGGTGCTGCACCTGCTGGGACACCACCACGACACCGAACCGGAAAAGAACAAAATGCGGCAAATGGAAGAAGCGGTGCTTAAACGCGTAATCCCCGGCGGCGGCCGTTAGTTATAGGGGTTTGTTTTCCTGGAGGAAGGTGGGCGGGCGGTGCTGCGGTTGTTAAAAAGTTTTGGCTGGGCCATTTCCGGTATCCGTTACGGGTTTGTGACCCAAACCAACATGAAAATCCACCTGGCGGTGGCTGTTGCGGTAATCCTGGTTTGCACCCGGTTGTTGGGTATGCCGCCCTTTGAACTGGCCGTCGTTGTTTTAGCCATCTTTTTGGTATTGGTGGCGGAGATGTTCAATACCGCCATTGAAGCCCTGGTGGACCTGTATTCCCCCGGGCGGCACCCGTTGGCCAAGACAGCCAAGGACGTGGCCGCCGGGGCGGTTTTGCTGGCCGCCCTTAACGCGGTGCTGGTGGCCTATTTTTTGATTTGGCCCCGAATTAAGGACTTGATGGAGAGGTGAACAGCATGAAACCGGAAGAGTTGGTGAGTTTGGCGCTGCAAGCAAGGGAGAACGCTTACGCCCCATACTCCAATTTCGCGGTGGGCGCCGCGCTGCTTTCCGCCGACGGGGAAGTGTTTACCGGCTGCAACGTGGAAAACGCGTCCTATGGCCTGTCCATGTGCGCTGAACGGGTGGCGCTGTTCAAGGCCGTGTGCCGGGGCAAGCGCTCCTTTGCCGCCGTCGCCGTGGCGGCCGGCACCGGCGATTACTGCCGCCCTTGCGGCGCCTGTCGCCAGGTGCTGGCTGAATTCGGCGGCCATACCCGGGTGTACATGGCCAACCGCCACGGCGCATACAGCGAAATGACCGTGGCCGAACTGCTGCCGGAGGCTTTTGACTTGTAGGTATAGCCTTAAATAGAATTAAGTTTTGGTGTTTCAATCCGCAATTTGCCGCTGTTATTCGGTGCTCCGGTTAATCCATTTAAAACGCAAATCTTGGGGGGCTATTATGCTGGAATCAGGATTCAAGTCCGGTTTTGTGGCTATTGTGGGCCGGACCAATGTGGGTAAATCCACCCTGCTGAACAAAATGGTGGGCCAAAAAGTGGCCATCATGTCCGACAAACCACAAACCACCCGGCACAAGATACAGTCGGCATTCACCGGACCCGATTACCAGGTGGTTTTTATCGACACTCCGGGTATCCACAAGCCCAAGCACAGGCTGGGCGAGCACATGGTAAAGGTGGCCTTGCAAGCCCTGCGGGAAGTGGATGTGGTCATGCTCATGGTGGAGGCCGTCAGGCCCGGACCCGGTGACCGTTACATCCTAGAGCAAATAAAGCAGGTTTCCGGCCCGGTGATGCTGGTTATCAACAAGATAGATCTGGTGGACCGGCAGGAACTGATTTTGATTATAGACGCTTTTCAGCAATTACACGACTTTGCGGAAATCATCCCCGTGTCCGCCCTGACCGGGGAAAACATCGGGTCTTTGACCGGGGTTATTACCGGCTATCTGCCCGAAGGCCCCATGTACTATCCCGCCGGGATGGTGGTGGACCGCCCCGAGCGTTTCATCATGGCCGAGATTATCCGGGAAAAAGTGCTGCACCTGACTACCCAGGAAGTGCCCCACTCTGTGGTCGTTGTGGTGGAACAGATTGAGGAGAGAACCGAGAACCTGTTGGCGCTGCAGGCCGTAATCTACACCGAGCGGGAAAGCCAAAAGGGAATATTGATCGGCAAGGGGGGTCGGATGCTCAAGCAGGTGGGCCAACTGGCCCGGGAGGAAATTGAGGCCCTGCTGGGCTCCCGCATTTATCTGGAACTGTGGGTCAAAGTGAAGAAAGATTGGCGTAACCGGGAGAATTACATGAAAAGCTTCGGGCTGCTGGATAATTAAGCGCCGGATTTCTGAAATATTCTTGCCTATAATTATCGTGGGAAATGCTTATTTTGCCGGTCTTTTTTAGATTAGAACATGAATTTGTTTTTAAAACTATTTTCTTTTTTTATTGATAAACGTATAAAGTGCATAAACAGCTAATGCTGCAAGTAATGCCGGTAATACTAGTAATATAAAAGACGGCGTGTTCAAATTAAGCAGAGGAGTTTGGGTACCCTCCTGTCCAACCGGTAAACCATGTTTAGCTTCCATTTCTTGCGCCGTTTCTTTGGCAGTTATCTTTTTTTGTGCTTCAAAATACTTACCTTCGTTTATGTAATTTTGATAGCGTTCAACCATGCAGTATTTTTCACTCATCAGCTTTAAAGTTTTGTAATCACCCGATGTGGCTTTAAAAATCCACAAGTCATCTATTTTGCTGTCTTCCATCAGGACTGCCACTAAAAAATCTCCGGTTTTTGGAGTGTCATTGGATCCATAATACTTTCCAAATTTCTGCACCTTAAGTTCTTTTTGAGAAATATTGCCCATCATAACTGTTAACGGAATTATCGTGTATGTTTCGGAATCTTGGTCTGATAATTTGCCTATGAATAACGCTTGTTGACTTCCCGACATCAGGGATTCCGGAATATCCCCGGCATAAGCGTTAGCAGCAGTTAAAATCAAGCATAGCAAAATAGTAATAAATAGTTTTTTAAACATACAAATCCACCTCTCAAGGAAACTCCTTTTCGTTGTTTAGAAATTTTGGGACAATATAAGCATTTGTTGATTTCAGCTCCTGATAGATAATCAAATTCAATGCCAAACTGTAAATGTATTGACAGTGGCGGAGGAACAGTAATATTATAATTAATGTAACTGAATATTGTTTTCTTCGTTAGGTGAGGCTACTGTACAGACACAGGCCACTGCCCGGAAATGTCGAGAGACAGTAACGGGTCAACTGATATTACCGAAATAAGGTTTTATCTAACGTGGCTGAGAACCCGGTTCTCTAGCTGTATTGAGCCAAAGCTTGTACGAGTGAAGAAGGCGGATATTGTTTTTATTGGCCTTCATAACTGCGTGAAGGCCTTTTTGGTTTTTAAACGCATGCTTTCTTTGCAAACACTGTCAAAGGGGGTGACCTGCATGGAAGAATCCGCATACCGACGATGGACGGCAATAAACAATCAATTACAAATTTTAATTATCCATGGAGGTGACCCCGATGATCAAAACTTACTTCTTTGACGCCACCCAGGGACAATTGCTGCACGACGTGGACCTGATGCGGCAGGACCTGTTCCAGCACGAGGATGACCTGCTCTGGGTGGACGTTTTTGATTTTAATGAACAGGAACTGAGTTACGTGGCCCGGATTTTCGACTTCCACTACCTGGCGGTGGAGGACTGCGTGCAGCACAGCCCGCGGGCCAAGGTGGATAGCTACGAGAAATATTACTTTTTTGTATTGCATGCCCTGCGCTATATGGAAGACAGCGACGAGGAGATTACCCTTGAACAATTAAATGTATTTATAAACTCAAATTACGTGGTTACCGTGCATCGTCGGTCCCTGCCAACCCTGGGGCGCATGGCCAGGGAATGCCTGAACAAAAAGACCCGTTACCTGGAAAAGGGACCGGACATGTTTCTCTACCATATCCTGGATGGGTTTACGGATGAATATTTCCCCATCCTGGACAGAATTGACCAGCGGGTCGACGAACTGGAGGACCAGCTCTACGAACAGCCGAACAAAGAAATTACCGAGGAGTTTCTGGCCCTGAAAAGGACCATTCTGGCCCTGCGCCGGGCCATCCTGCCCCAAAAACGGATGTTTTCCGGCGTCAGCGGTCGGTATGCTTTCCAGGTGTCCAAGGAAAGTGAACCGTATTACCTGGATCTGGTGGACCATATTGAACGTATTGCCGATTCCCTGGCCGGTTTTCGGGATTTGCTGGACGGCGTGCTGGAAACCTACTATTCAACCATTACCGCCCGCACCAACGAAAGTATCCGGGTGCTGACCGTCATATCCTTTATTTTTATGCCCCTGACGTTCGTAACCGGTTTTTTTGGCATGAACGTGCCGCTGCCGGCACAATACAGCGGGTGGTCAACATTGGCTATTACCTTGGGGCTGGCGAGCGCCACCGGTATCATGTTTTTGATATTTAAAAAGAAAAAATGGATTTAAGAATCCCGCCAGCGGGGTGTCAGGCTGTTATCCAGGCCCAGAAGGTCCATTACGCGCCCGGTGGTTTGCGTCACCAGGTCGGTTATGGTGGTGGGCCGGTGGTAAAAGGCGGGAACCGGGGGCATAATGGTCACTCCCGCCCGGGCCAGCTTGAGCATGTTTTCCAGGTGAATTTCGTGCAGCGGCGTTTCTCGCGGCAACAAAATCAGCGGGCGTTTTTCCTTCAGGGTTACGTCGGCGGCCCGGGTAATCAGGTTTTCGGTGTAGCCGGCGGCCAGGGCGGCCAGCGTTTTCATGCTGCAGGGTGCCACCACCATGCCCCCGTGCCGGAATGACCCGCTGGCGACGGGCGCGGCCATGTCGTCGACGCTGTGCACCCGGGTAGCCAATTTACCGATGGCTTCAATTTGATAATCGGTTTCCAGCTCGATGGTGCGCCGGGCCCAGTGGCTGAGCACCAGGTGGGTTTCCACACCCGCTCCGGTCAGTTCGCGGACCAGGGTAATCCCGTAAACCGCCCCGGTGGCGCCGGTTATTCCTATGACTATACGCATGATTGAGTTTCCTTTCGCATTACCGCCACAGCGCAATTTAAAGGCTGGTCGAGCATTGGCGGAGCTATGGGGATGGTTCTAGCGTCCCCCGCCAATATACTTTCCACACCGACAGCCTTATTCCTTTAACTCCCGGTCGAGTATCAAAAGGCCGGCGCGCTTTTTAGGCGCGTCTTGGCCCCGGCATTATGGCGGTGGGACAAGGACGCGTGCTATAATTGTTACAGTTGACATCCAATGTTATTGATTGCGGGCGGGTGTTGGAATGAATCTTTACCGGGTGCGGGCCGTGGTGCTGAATTCGCGGGAAATGCGTGACGCTCATCGCGTGTTAACTTTGTATTCCCGGGAAAACGGGAAAATACGGGCTGTGGCCCATGGGGTCAACAAGCCCTCCAGCCGCAAGCGTGGCGCAGTGCAGCCTTTTTCTTTCAGCGACTTTTTATTGCGCCGGGGGCGGGAGTTGGATACCGTAAACCAGTGTGAAGGGCTGGAGGTTTTTCCCGCGCTGTGGGGTGACCTGGAGAGGATGGGGTATGCCGCCCACGCAACCGAACTGGTGGACGGGTTGACGGCGGACGGCGAGCCCAACGGGACGGTGTTCGACCTGTTGCTGCACACTCTGCGCCGGTTGGAAAAAGCGGTGGATGCGGAACTGGTGGTGCGCGGGTTGGAGTTGCGACTGGTGTCGGTGCTTGGCTACCGCCCGCGGCTGGACGGCTGCGTCAACTGCGGGTCCGGGGAAACAGGTTCCGGGACCGTGTTCAGCGCCGGGGACGGAGGGTTGGTGTGTAAAAGCTGTTCCACCGCCGCCGGCCGGGTTCCCTGCAGCGGCGAAACGGTGGCGGTGATGAAACTGATGCTGGACTGGGACCCGGCCAAGCTGGACCGCCTGCGTGTCTCCCACCGTTCCCGGAGGGAGTTGCAAGTGGTGATGCGGGAGTATCTTCAGTGGCTGACCGAAGTCCGCCCCCGCTCGCTGCATTTCCTGGAGAGCGTGCGGCGAGGCAGTTCTTAAATGGGGCAATTGGAAGTTTTGCCGCCGGATTCAGCCGGCAACTGAACTTTTTCAATATTTAAGGCAAAACGGATAAAATAATAAAAATATCAAGGTGTTTTGTATATGACGGTTTTTTTTGTGAATCAGCAGGCGGATGGCGGGCGCAGTCTCTACCTGACGCATGCGGTAAATGCGCTTGGCGTTGCTGCATCCCAATGTATATAGAATAATGAAAAGGTTACATTATCCCAAAAGATAAAATCCTAAGGGGGATAATGACATGAATAATGAACTGGAAAAAATCGACTTAATCAGGGAACGGGCCGGAGTCTCCTACCGGGAGGCAAAACAGGCGTTGGAAGAGGCCGGGGGCGACGTTGTGCAGGCGCTTATCAACCTGGAGGAAAGTGAAAAGGACGCAGGTGAGGGTGATTTCACCGGCGTAAGGAACATCTTCGGACATGAATTGATGGATAATATTAAGGATTTGCTGCAGCGGGGCCAGGCCACCAGGATTAGGATTAAGCAGGGGGAACGCACCGTGTTTGATGTGCCGGCCTCGGTGGGCGCCTTGGGTTTGCTGGCGGCAATGGCCAGAAGCGAGTTGGCGCTGCTGGGAGCCCTGGGTTCCATAGCCGCCATGTCCCAAAAATATAACCTGGAGTTTGATTGCGCCGGGAAGGAAGCCGAAGATGAAGAGGCGGAGGAGAATATGGAAACGGTGAAAAAAAAGGAAGCATTTACAATCAAAAAAGATCCCCTGCAATAACTTGTTATTAATTGACTTTATGACGCAGATTTGATAAATTTGTTTTGTTAAGCAAATATTTGCGCAATGAGGGAAAGAGTAACCGGGCAGTTTCTGCCAGAGAGCCGGCGGGTGGTGTGAGCCGGCGGAATTCTCGGTGAAAGGCGCTCCCGAGCCGCAGGAGGAACGCCGGTTATTTACGCCTGCCGGTCAGTAAAGCCTGAATTTTTAAGAGTGGGCCATTCCGTGTCGAGCGGTGGCCAAACAGGGTGGAACCGCGGGAACAATGCCTCCCGTCCCTGGCTGTATTATAGCCGGGCCGGGGGGTTTATTATTTTGAGGAGGATGTGGGTATGAATTTTCAGGAGATGATACTTACTTTAAATGAATTCTGGGCCGGGCGGGACTGTGTCATTCAGCAACCCTACGACGTGGAAACAGGCGCCGGCACCATGAACCCCGCCACTACTTTAAGGGCTCTGGGCCCCGAGCCATGGCGGGTGGCTTACGTGGAACCCTCCAGGCGCCCCACCGACGGCCGGTACGGTGAAAATCCCAACCGTTTGCAGCACTATTA
>JAKSCU010000542.1 GCA_022360435.1 Bacillota bacterium | reverse complement strand
TGGTGCCGGTCTCCCGCAGGCAGGACAGCACCCGTCCCACCCAAAGGCCCAGCTCGGGCAGGCGCTCCGGCCCGGTTTTGCCCGGCAGCAGCACCCAGCTTTCTTTTTCCTTAACCGGGGTCAAAGACGTAAAAATCCGCGCCTCGCCTTCTTGTATACCCAGCCCGGCCGCCCGGTGGGCCAGGAACAGGTCCTGGAAATAATCGGCCCCATACTGTTCCCGGTAAGAGAAGGCCGCCCGACGCAGGTGTTCCACCCTGGGGTAATGCATGCCGGGGGTGACGGTTACCTGCAGGTGCCCGTGCACCACCGACGAGCCCGCCGGCCACAGGCAGTTCCACATTAAAAAGGGATGGCGCGGCTGTTCTTCCAGTCCGGGGGCGGGCTGTGCCAGCACCCGGCTGAACCAGCGGGCGGCCAGGGCGAAGTATTCCGCCACCCGACCGGCTTCAAAACGCAACGGGTGGTGTTCCCCGGGGATGATGAGCCCGTGCCAGCGGTCGTACTTGGCCAGGTTGGAGGCGGTGACGGCACCCTTACCCTCCAGCCGGCCGAAGGTGTCGGCGGGGGTTTTGTCCCCGGGCCGGCAAAAAGCGCAGCCCGCCCGATGCTCGTCAACCAGCCGGTCCAGTTCCCCGGGCTCGCCGCGGACCAGGGGGCGCAGCGCCCGCAGGCTGTTGAACAGGGTCCCTTCCAGGGTGATCAAATTGGTGATTTTAATTACGCGCTGCTTTTCCACCACCGCCGGGTCGCCGAATTTTTCCGCCACCCAGCTCCGCATACCTTCCGGCAACACCAGTTCCCCGGTGTATTGGGCAACATCGAATATGCGGTTAAAAACCAGGCCGGGCTGACCGGTCAATCCCCGCGCCAACTTGCTTATTTCGGTAATCCGCAAATTGTTTAAACGCCCCTCTCGGCTGCCATCATTTCCAGCCAGCGTTTCAGGTACACCGGCAGAATAAAGTTGCGTCGGACATGCTCCCGGCCGGCCCGGCCCAACGAATCCGCCAGGGCGGTATCTTGCAGCAGGCGCGCTATGGCGTCGGCCACCGCCTCGTCGCCCATGGCCGCCAGACCGGTTTTCCCGTCCAGCACCTGGATGCGAATGCCCCCCACCGGGGAGGCCACCACCGGCCTGCCCTTCCACTGGCCCTCGGTGACGGTGAGCCCGAAACCCTCCCGCACCGACTTTTGCACCACCACGGCGGCCGAGCGCTGCAGGGCGTTGATCTCCAAGTCGGCGGTGGGAGAGAGCTCCATAATGATAATATACGGATCTCCGGCGGCCTCTATGCGCGCCTCCTCCAACACCTGTGCGCCCTCGGGGTCGTCACCGGCGCCGCCGCCGGCCAGCACCAGGCGGCAGGGCGCTTGTTCCCGGGCCAGGCGATAAGACCTGATTACGCCCACCGGGTCTTTTAAACGGTCGAAACGCGAAATTTGCACCACCAGGGGCAGGTCGCCCGGAACGCCCAGTCTTTTCAGCGCGGCGCGGCGCTCGGGTTCGGTGATATCCCGGTTCTTGTCCCCCAGGGGGTCGATGGCCGGGGGCATCACGTAAGCCTTGACATCCAAGTCTTTTTTAACATACTCGTCCAGGTGATATACCGCGGCATGGCACCGGGCCGCATAATCCCGTAGAAAATTCCACACACGGGGATGACAGTCCACCGGGTCGATATGGCAGTACCAGATCCAGCGGCCCGGGTGACCCGGACTAAGCACCGACAGGCCCAGGGGCTGCTGATCGTGCAGGATCACAAAGTCGGCTTCCTTGTTTATCAGTTGCAGATTTTGCCGGGACACCTCCCGGTAAGTATCGAACATATCATAGGTTAGGCTGACGTCCTGCCCGTGGAAAGCGTTGTGAAAAGTCTTGGTGACGGCGAAAAAATCCTCTGTCCCCCGCAGCACATCCCAGCGGGGCTCCAAGCCCACGTCTCGCATCAGGGGCGCCAGGCGCTTCAATATCTCGGCCACGCCACCGCCCACAGCGGCGGAGTTGATGTGCTGCACCGCGGCTCCCCGCAGCGGGGCCGCCGTCCGGCGAATGGATTCCGCCTCTTCGGGTCCGATGATGGGAATATAGTCGTCAAGTTTAACCAATGGCCCAACTCCTTCCATAATACCCCGTTAAAGTTTAACAAATTGGTCCTTTAACAACCGGCACCAGTGGCGCACCGAAACCGGGTCCGGCAGGCGCAAGCCGGCGGCGGAAGGGCGGGATTCCCGGGCCACCAGCACGGTGACGCCCCGGCCCCCCAGGGCGGCGAAGGCATCCTCGTCGGTGGTGTCGTCCCCCAGGTAAACCGGCAGCGCGCCGGGGCATTCCTCCAGCAGCCGCAGCACCGCGGCGCCCTTGTGCGCCTCCCCGGGGCGGAGTTCCAGCACCTTTTTACCAGGCGTGAACACCAGCCCGTGCCGCCGGGCCGCCTCATCCCCGGCCAGCCGGAACGCTTCCAGCACCTCCGACGCCTCGCCGGGGCCGGCCAGCCGGTAGTGCAGAGCCAGGGAGTATTTTTTTTGCTCCAGCCAAAACCCCCGCCGCCCCTCCAGCACCCGGCACATCCGCCGCGCCGTTTGAGCCAACGCCGGGCCGGCATGGTGCGCCAGGGCCTTCTCATCGCCGCCGGGACGGCGCAGTTCGGCCCCATGACAGCCCACCAGGTACAGGCCGGGCACCGGTATCATTTGGGACAGGTCGGCCAGGCCCCGGCCGCTCACCAGCGCCACCCGCACCCCGGGCAGCGCGGCCAACTCGCCCAGCAAATCAATCAGCAGAGAGTCGGGCCGAGCTTCGGCGGGGGTGGGGGCGATAGGCACCAGGGTGCCGTCGTAGTCACAGAACAGGAACAGTTGCCCGGCCCGGCGCACCAGCTCCGCCAGTTCCCGGGGCGTAGTTAAAGCCGGCATTTTGGGCATGGCATCAGCCGTCCGGGCGCCGCTTGGGCACAAACTCCCCGGCCGCCAGCGGCCCTTCGCCTTTACCGGCGCCGGCCGGGGAACCGGTGTTTCTGGCCAGTCCCGCCAGCACGCCCTGCCACCACCAGTTGAGGTCGTAATGCCGCACCGATTGCTGCAAAGTGGCCATCCTGAGCTTTTGCTCGGCCGGGGCCATTTCCACCGCCTTATTAATCTTTTCCGCCAGGTCCACCCGGTCATACGGGTTGACGGGCAGGCAGCCGCTCAGCTGCTCGGCGGCGCCGGCGAAGGTGCTCAGCACCAGCACTCCGTCGCCGGCGACCCGGCTGGCCACGTATTCCTTGGCCACCAGGTTGAGGCCGTCCCGCAGCGACGTCACCAGGCAAACGTCGGCGGCGCAGTAATGAGCCACCAGTTCATCCCGGTTGAAGGCTTTGAACATGTATTTCACCGGCGTGCTCCAGTTTGAGGCGTACAGTCCGTTGATGCGGCTGACCATTTCTTCGGCGCTGCTGCGCAAATCGGCATAAGTCTGCACCTCGGTGCGGCTGGGCACCGCCACCTGTAGGAAAGCCACCCGGTTCCGGTGCTGGGGACAACTGCTGAAGAATTCTTCAATACCCTGCAGCTTTTCAATGATGCCCTTGGTGTAATCCAGGCGTTCCACACTGAGCACCAGCCGGTCGACGCCCACCCGGCGCCTGATTTCGGCCGCCCGCCGCCGGATTTCCTCCCGGCGGGCCGCTGCCTCGAATTCCCGGTAGTCGATGCCGATGGGCAGAGCCCTGACGCGAACCGTCCGCTCCCCCCGGTCGATCCGCCCCCGGCCGTGGTCGATGCCTGCTTGCAGTTGCTTTTCCACCACCCGCAGAAAGTTTTCCACGTACCCGTTCAGGTGAAAGGCCACCAGATCGCTGCCCAAAAGGCCCCGCAGTATATCCTCGCCCCAGGGCAGGGCGCTGAATATCTCCAGGGGCGGAAAGGGGATATGGCAAAAAAAGGCAATCTGGCCCCGGTAGCCCATGTCCCTGAGCATACCGGGAACAAGGGTCAGGTGGTAATCATGCACCCAGATCAGCGCGTCACCGTCGGCTTCGGCGGCGGCCGCCTCGGCAAATTTGCAGTTTACCCGCACGTAACTCTGCCAGTAGTCGTGATCGAAGACCGCCTTCTCAAGAAAGCAGTGGAAGAGCGGCCACAGGCAGTCGTTGGCAAAGCCGTGATAATAACGTTGGTATTCCTGCCGGCTGAACACCATCTCCCGCACGGTATATTCGGGCCGGTCCAGGGGCACGGCGACGCGGCCGCCCACCCGTGACTCCCCGGCCACCCGGCCGCCCCAGCCCACCCAGGTGCCGCCGCAGGCGCCGGTGATGGGTTCCAGGGCGGAAACCAGCCCGCTCACCGCCCTGGCGGCCTTGGTTATATGCATGTTCTCACCCTTGAACACAAAGGGAGCGCGGTTGGACAGGACAATCAACTTGTTCAGGCCACACCTGCGCACCTGGTGTTCCAGCAACTTGCGCACTTAAATCACCTCCACAAACTAGCTAGGGTTCAATCACCACCCGCACCTCACCCTCACGCCTGGTGACGCTGCAGTATGTCCGGCCCCGCCGGCGGGCGAATTCCAGGTCCACCTCGCCGCCGCCGGCCCGCAGGTTGTTGATGGCTATATCATTAAGCCACTCCGGCAACACCGGTCGCTCCACGTGCAGGTTGCGTCCGCGACATTGGATACCCAGCAGGGTCTGCAGCAGCAGGAACACCGCGCCCACCGCCCAGGCCTGGGGATCGCAAGCGGTGGGGAACCGCACCGGTCCCACCGCCCCCCGCCGGGTAAAGCCGCAGAACAGCTCGGGCAGCCTGTGGTATGGGAAAAAGGCTGCGGCCCGGTACAGGCCATCGGCCATTTTCAGCAGCTCATCCAGCATTCCGTAACGGCGCAAACCCAGGGCGATGATGACGTTATCGTGGGGCCATACCGAGCCGTTGTGGTAACTCATGGGGTTGTATGGAAATTCCCGGGCGCTCATTGTACGGATACCCCAACCCGAGTACATGTCGGCGGCGAACAACCGGCGGGCCACCTGCGCCGCCTTTTCCTCCGGCAGGATACCGGTGAACAGGCAGTGACCCGGGTTGGAAACGGTGCACAGAACCTTTTGCTTTTGCCCGTCCAGGGCGAAAGCCGCGAATTTTTCTTCCGGCGCCCAGAACTGTTCGATAAACCGGTGCCGCAGTTCCTTGGACCGTTCCTCCAGGCCGTCGGCGCCGGCTTTGTTGCCCAAGGTCCGGACCAAACCGGCGGCCCGCCGCAGCGCCAGGTAGTAATAGGCCTGCACCTCCACCAGGGCGACGGGCCCCCGGGGGATTTCACCCCGGCGGTCGACCACTCCATCCCAGGAATCCTTCCAGCCCTGGTTCACCAGGCCCCGCTCGGATTCCTTGATGTACTCGATGAACCCGTCCCCGTCCAGGTCGCCGTAAAGGGTGCACCACTGCAGGGCGGCATTCAGGGCCGGGGCCATATCGGACAGGAATTGCCGGTCGCCCGTCCAGCGATAATATTCCGCAAGCAGTATGATAAACCATAGCGTGGAATCCACCGACCCGAAATAAGGGGTGTGCGGCACCTCGCCGGCAGAGGCCATTTCACCGAACCTGATCTCGTGGGGTATCTTGCCCGGCCTTTCCTCCCGCCAGGGGTCCTTCTGCTTGCCCTGCAACGCCGCCAGGAACTTAAGCGTGCTGCGGGCCATGTCGGGGTTCAGCAGCAAAGTCTGCCAGGCGGTAATCAGGGCGTCCCGACCGAAGGGCGCGCCGTACCAGGGGATACCCGCCTCCACGATGTACCCCCAGCCCGGATAATGGGTGGTCAGGGAGCGCAGGTCCGTGATGCCGAACCGGATCATTTCGTTGAAAATCTCGTTATCGGATGTAAACCGGGTGCATTTTTCCGACCACCGCCGGTAGTCCTCCACCAGTTCCCGGGAGGCTGAATAAAAGGTTTTACCCATGTCGTTGGTGGTCAAAGAACAGCTGGAACCGCTTTCCAGCACCCGGGGGGTCACCTGCATGAACAGGTAATGCTTGACCCGGGGAGCAAGGTGGAAAGTAAAGGCCATGTGCGCCTGGATACCGTTCACCTGCACCCGGTCCGGCGGGCGTGAAAAGCGCACCTCGGTGAGACGCTGCTTGCCGTCCAGACCCTGGTACCAAAAGCGAATGCCCCGCTGGAACACATCGGGCTCCAGCATTTTGCCGCAGCAGGGACGCAGCAACCCGCGCACCTCGAAAATGTCCAAAAAATCCGCGCCCAGGGTGATGCCCAGTTCCAGGTCGACGGGACAGTTGGTAAAATTGATCAGGCGCAGGCGCTGGTAAAATGAATCCCGCAATACCCGGGAGATGCGCAGATGCACCGTTTGCAGGGGCAATATCCGCGGGCCGGTCGCCAGTTCCCGGTTGGTCAACTCAATTTGAGCGTAATGGCTGTCCCGGGTGCCGCCCGATAAAAGCAACGGTTTTGAGCCCGCCAGTTTTATTTCATGACTGTTTAAAAATCTGGTATCATGAAAATACAGCCCCAGCTCACCCGGGTTGTCTCCGGGAATCTCGCCCGAAGGCAGGGATGTAAGGAACATGCGCCCTTCTTTCAGCACTTCGGTGGCGTTTTTGACGTCCTCGGGGGCAATCCCCCATTCCTCCATGTTTCCAGTGGTCATGTTGGCATCCTTTCACCGCTGATTATGTTAACCCGTCACTTCCCTGTAAAAGGCCAGGGTGTTTTCCACCATGGCGTTGACGCCGAAACGTTCTTCCACCATGCTTATGCCGGCCTCGCCCATTCGGGCCGACAGGGCGGGGTCGGCCAGCAAGTCCAGGCAGCGGCGGGCCAGTTGACGATGGTCGTGCATGTCTACCAAAAAGCCGCTTACCCCGTCCCGGATGATTTCCGGCATGCCGCCGGCCCGGCTGACCACCATGGGCCTGCCGCTGGCGTTGGCCTCCAGCAGGGCCAGCCCGAAGGGTTCCTGGAAGCAGGAAGGGTAAATGCAAATTTCCGCCTCCCGGTAAGCGCCGGGCATTTCCTGCCAGGGATAGAATTCCACGTGCACATTGTCCTGCAGATGCAACTCTTTTATACGCCGGGTAATAATTTTCATGTAGCCGTCCCGCAAATGCCGCCAGTCCACCATCTGGCCGGTGCCGGCCATGACCAGCAGCACATCCGGGTATTCCTCCCTGATCATGCCCAGCGCCTCCACGGCTACATGGGTGCCCTTGTCGTGGCACATCCGGGCCGGATGAAAAATCACCCGCCGGCCGGCAAACCTGTCCCGGCCGAGGCCGGGGGTGAACCGCCGGGTATCGATACCGTGGTGCACCACCCGGATGCGGTTGGCCACATATCCCGCGCCCGCCAACTCTTTTTCAATAAACCGGCTGACGGCGATAACGCCGTCCCACCGGTGGGCCATTTTGTTCAACCCGGCGGCCAGTTCGTCATCCCAGGCGTTGTGCGCCGTCAGGATCACCGGCGTGCCCGCCTCTTCCGCGGCTTCGCTCAACGCCCGGGCGTGCACCGGGCTAAAATAATGGAAATTGTGGGCGTGCACCAGGTCGGGGTCTGATTCCCTGATAAATTCGGCTATGGTATCCTTGACGGCGCCGGCCTCCTTTTCCAGGCGCCCGGGCGGCAACTCGTTCAGGTTCATCAGAGGAGTCCGGCTCACCCGTACCCCCCGGTATTCCTCCCGCGCGGGGCAGCCTTCCGCCGGGCAGGTCAGCAGGTCGACACCCACACCCCGCTCCACCAGCCCCGGCCCCAGCATGGCCAGATGTGTTTCCACGCCCCCAATCATCGGGGGAAAGGCCCAGTGCAGCATGGCAACACGCATATTCACCACTCCCTCCCCACTGCCATTTAGCACTAATAAAATAAATATGCCACACATTACTTTAAATGCCGCGTATAGTGCCGAAATCGCGTCACAAAAGCAGTATGGCATCAGTTGTTTGGTCAGCTGGTGCAATTTTTCTTTATTTTTAGCGCCAAAGTGTAATTAAAGGTTGACCCATATAGTTATAATATACCTTTATTTTCCTACAGAGTCAACCTGCGAGCCCGGAGCTTATAAATTAAGGGGACACCATACTTAATTATGATAATTTAGTATGGTGTCCCCTTAATTATTCGTTAAATATGAAGCGGCGCTATATCAGCACCGCCATTTCATCGTGATCCAGGATATTGCGGATGTCGTTCACGGCCTGGCGCAGTTCCCGGTCCTCTCCGGCCGCCCGCTCAATTTGCCGCAGTATATCTATTTCCCGCCGAACCACGGAAAAAATGTCGCCTTCGTGCAGGTTGCACATTTTCTGCAGTTCTTCGAAGGTGGCGCCCTTGTACCAGGCCTCGGCCAGCGGGCCGGGCAACTGCGTCCACACGCACAGGTGTTCCGGCACTCCGTTGTTGATTAATTCGGTGCGCAGCCGGGCCACTTCGTCCATGGCATACTCTCCGGCCAACACCACCTCGTCACGACCGGGTTGATAATCGATGCCCGCCAGAATGGCCGCCACCCCCGAGGGAGGCGCCTCGCGCAGGATACCTGAAAAGACAAGCTCTGTGACCAGTATTTCCTGCACGTGCACGTGCAGGGCGAACAGCCCCCGGGGCAGCAAAGTCTTGCCTTCGATGAACCCCAACCTTTCCAGCAGCCGGCACATTTGGTCAAAATCGCGGTGGTAATCGGCTTTGTGCTTTTTCAGATAACGGTTGCGCCGCACCAGTTCTTTTTTGCGCTCCACCAGGGCGGTAATCTCGTCATGGGCGTCCTGGCAGGCGTGGTGCAAACAACCTTTGCCGGGCCGGGCCAAAATGGACTTGATCTGGGCGATACGGCCCTGCCGGTCGGCTTTTTTGCGGTTTCGGCGATTGCGCAGTCGTTTCAGTTCCTTTTTCAACTTCTCCCGCAGCAGCGGACAAGCCGGCCCGTCTTTATCCTCGCAAAAAGCCCGGCGCAGAGAGAATATTTTTTCATCCACGGTATCCAGTTCCCCGGTGACGTTCCGGGCTTCCCGGCTGTTCTGGTACACGGCCAGGTTCTGGGACAGGAACCGCTCTATCTCGGCGTCGGTCTTCCAGTGCAGCAGGCTGAGCACGGTATTGGGGGCTATGATTAACCGGCCCCGCACCGGCTCCACCTGGCTCTCGTCGAAAAAACCGGTCTGCTCGGGAAATTTTTCGTCTATGCGCACGTAAACGTGGCCGACTTCGTCAAAGCCACGGCGGCCGGCCCGGCCGGCCATCTGGAAAAATTCCCGGTTCAGCAGGGTGCGGTGGTTGCGCCCGTCCCACTTGCGGGTGGCGTCGAACACCGTGCTGGCCGCAGGGAAATTGATGCCCACGGCAAAGGTTTCGGTGCAGAACAACACGAAGACCAGCCTGCCTTCGTACAGGTTTTCCACCAACTCTTTCAGGGCCGGGGACAGCCCGGCGTGGTGGTAGCCGATTCCCTGGAGCAACAGTCGCCGCAGGTGCTTGCGCCGTCCGCCGAACAAGCCCGGGTTGTGCTTTTCGGCCTGGTCGATTATTTCAGCAACCCGCTGCCTCTCACCAGGCAGCAAAAAATCCCATTCCCGGCCCAGTTCCTCGGCCAGAAGCTCGGTGCGGCCCCGGCTGAATACGAAATAAAGCGCCGGCAGATGATCCTGGATTGACTCCACCACTGCCGCGCAGGAAGATTCGCTGTAAGCCAAGTTATTCCCCCTTCCGGGCCTTCAGCCCATGTACTGGCGCCTGCTGCCCGCCTGGCGCAGCGCCTCTGTTTCTTCCCTGGCCTCTTCTTCATCCAGCACTTCATAATCCGGGGTAATCCAGTTAATCACCAGCGGTACGGCCCGGCGGTACTCCTCCACTATCACCACCCGCTCGCCCCTTACTTCCTCCATCCAGCAGGCCAGTTCGTTAATATTGGGCACGGTGGCCGAAAGGCCCAGGATGCGGATGTGGGAGGGCGCGAAAATGATGCTTTCCTCCCAGGCCGTGCCCCGCTCCATATCGTCCAGGTAATGCACTTCGTCAAAAATGACGTGGGTAATGTTATCCATCCAGCTGGGGTTGGAGAAACACCAGTTGCGAAATATCTCGGTGGTCATCACCAGCAGCGGAGCCCGCTCGTTGATGGATATGTCCCCGGTGATCAACCCAACCCGGTCATGCCCGTAAAGCCGGGCAAAGTCACGATATTTTTGGTTGGAGAGAGCTTTCAGCGGCGAAGTGTAAATCACTTCCCGCTCTTGTTTCAGGACATGCTCCACCAGCTTTTCGGCCACCAGGGTCTTGCCGGTGCCGGTGGGCGCCGCCACCAGCACGGAATAACCGTCCAAGAGGGCGGCAATAGATTTTTTCTGGTACTCATCCAGCACAATGGGTCCGGGCGTGCGGGCCGTTTCGGGTTCCCGCCGCCTGGGCCGGCGCTTGCGGCGGCGGGCGGGTCGCTCATCACCCGGTGTTTCTTCCCAGCCCGCCTTTATTTCCGGCAGCCGGGCCAACAAATCCTCCACGTCGCCCCGGCGCAATTGCAACGCCTGTGGACCGGTCCGCCCGGCGCTGCGCAGGTAACCGTCCTTGAGCAGGCGCCGGACCTGGTCCTGGGTAATGCCCAGGATTCTGGCGGCGTCCGACGTCTTTACCCGCTCGGCCCGCTTGAGCAGGCGTTCCATATTGGGTGACCGGCGCAGGGTCTCCACCGCTACCCGCCAGAAGCGCTTGACACCCTCCAACCGGAACCCCTGCAGATGCCCCTGCTCATAAAGGTTGGTCACCTCGCCGGGGCGCACGCCCAATATACGTCCTGCCTCCCTGGTGTTAAGGGAGTTTTCCATAAGATAAGCAGCCGGCACCGTCGCGCCTCCCCGGGCCGGCAGGTCCAGCCCGGTTAGCTCTTGCAGTTCCCGGGCAATTTTTTCGGCGCCGGTCTTGATGGGAGCGCCAAATATATCCCGGCGGTTGATTTTCAATGCCACGCACCCGGCCTGCAAAGCCTCCTGCCTGGCCAGAGCCCGCTCCCGGGGAGCAAAATCCTCCAGGGTGAAAAATGAACGCCCGCCCATTCTTTCCTTCAGAGTAAAATGCACGTAAGCCAGAATCTCCCGACGGCGCAGTTCCTCCCGCCCCTCGGGCCGCGTCTCCACGGTAACGCGCCCGTCGGGCAGCAGAACGAAGGGCGGCTCCTCCCGTCCCTTCTTGATAATGGCCACCAGCTCTTTATGGCGTTTGAACATGCGCATAAATTCCTTGCGGCTCACCGGCTCGCTGCGGGACAGGTACCGCCCCACCTCGTCCCAGGCGTCGTCGCTGTCCGGGTGGGTGTACCGCCCGCCGGGCAGGCGCATCAGGTGAACGGCTGCTTCGGGCAATAGCGGGGCGCCCAGGCGCTGTTCAATTTCCTCCTCGGACAGGGTCTCATGTTCCGCCAACAGTTCATCCAACAGGCGACGCTGCCGCTGCGCTTCCCCGGCGCGGGCCCGGGACTCTCCGGCCCGCCGGGCCAATTCCGCCGTCCCGGAGGCGGTATCCCGCAGGGTATAGGAATTGTCCGGCAGCTTAATCACGTCGGGCAGACCGCCGGGCCAGCCCGGCGGCAGTTCCACGATGGCGCCCAGTTCTTCCCTGGCGCGGGGAATGCCGTCTTTGAGGATTTCCCGGGCCATTCTCCCGGACTGCTCCATGATGGACGAACGCAGTTGCGGAATCCCGGCGGCCAGCAAACGGGCTGCTTCGGACCTTGCAACAGCGGATAATTCCGATTCCCCCGCGCCGGCATTTTCACCCGGCCGGGACAGCAAAATTTGTTCCGGGTCCCCGTCCCGCAAACCGGAAACGTTCACCTCGCCCCGGGCCGCCATGGACTGCAGCGCGCCGAAAAAAGCGTCGCTACCGCCGCCGGCCCGGTCCCACAACTCCTGCAGGCCGATCTTTCCATCCTCGGGTATTTGGGCCATTAAAATGCGCTTGGTCTCTTCAGTTCTGGCCTTGGCCAATGTAACAACTCCCCTGACCTACTATGTCTGCTACGGCTGACGCCGGTTATCCCTTCACTCAAACTTCGGTTTTAACAACACCGCGCCTTTGCAGTTCGCTCCACAACAAATCCATGGCTTCCCCGGCCCGGTGGTTGACGATAAGTTCGGCGCGGTCGTCCGCCACGGTGGAGCCCAGGTTTACCATAGCCATCCGGCCCGCCAAAAGAGGCAGGTAATTGGCCGGAGCCACCTCCAGGCTGGAGCCCACCACCAGGGCCAGTTCGCTGGCCGACGATTCCTTTCTGGCCTCGTCGTAATCAGCCGTCAACTCATCCCCGAAAAAAACGCAGTCGGGTTTGTAAATGCCGCGGCAATCCCCGCACCGGGGCGGCATTTGACCCGCGAAAACCTTTTCCATCAAGTGGTCCCAGGTGATGGCGGAACCACAGTTCATGCAGCCGGCTGAGCGCAAATGCCCGTGCACCTCCAGTACCCGCCGGGAGCCGGCCTGCTGATGCAAACCATCCACATTCTGGGTGATTACGCAGGACAGCAGCCCGGCTTTCTCCAGTCCGGCCAGCACCCGGTGCGCCCGGTTCGGCCTGGCCGAGGTAATGGCGCCCATATGGGGCAGACCGACTTGGTAAAAAACCTCGGGCCGGTAGATAAAAGTCTCGGCGGAAAAAGCATACATGGGGTCGACTTTGGACCACAGCCCGTCCGGACTGCGAAAATCGGGAATACCGCTTTCGGTGGATATGCCGGCGCCGGTAAAGGCCACCGTCTTTTGGCTGTCCAGCAGCATATCCGCCAGGATTGCCACCCGCTCCTGCCAAAACATGACATCCCTCCCCGCTTTGATACTCACTGCCAACACAACTTTACATTACCACCGCGATTCTTTCCCCGCACCCGGGGCAGGCTCCGCCGGATATATCACCAACCAGCGCGTTGTAACCCCGCCGGTCGATGAGCAACTTGTCACAGCCGGGGCAGCGGGTATTCGCCGCCCTCAGTTCCGGGGCGTTGCCTATGTACACGTAACGCAGCTTTTGCAGGGCTGTTTCCCGGGCCCGGGCCAGGGTGTCCGGTGGCGTGGGGGGCAGGTCCATATTATAGTTGGGAAAGTAGCGGGATAAATGCAGCGGTATCTCCGGGTCCAGGCCGGCCAGCCAACCCGCCAGCCGTTCCACTTCTTCCGGGCCGTCGTTGAGGCCGGTCACCAGCAAGGTGGTGATTTCCACATGACATTGCCGGTGGGCAATCTCCGCCGTGCTCAGCACCGGGGCCAGGCGCCCGGCGCAGTTGGAGCGGTAAAACTCGTCGGTGAAGGCTTTGACGTCAATATTCATGGCATCTATATACGGCAGCATTTCCTTTAACGGCTCTTCGTTCACGTACCCGTTGGTCACCAGCACATTTTTCAGGCCGGCTTCCCGGGCCAGCATGGCAGTGTCGTAAACATACTCGTACCACATGAAAGGCTCGTTGTAAGTGTAAGCCAGGCCCACGCAGGGATAACCCCGCTCCTTTTGCCGCATGGCCGTCTCCACCGCCCGTTCCGGGCTCAGGTACGTGGTCGCCGGGTTTCCGTGGGCGATTTGCCAGTTTTGGCAGAAACCGCAGCGCAGGTTGCACCCCACCGAACCCAGGGAGAAAATCAGGCTGCCGGGGTAAAAATGATACAGCGGCTTTTTTTCCATGGGGTCCAGGCCATAGGAGGAACACTCACCGTAGTTGGTAGCGTACAGCTTGCCGTCCCGGTTTTCCCGCACCCGGCAGAAACCCCGCTTTCCCGGAGATATATTGCACAGCCGGGGACACACCTGACAGCCCAGCGCCGGGTGTTGCAAGTTGGTTTTGCCGCCAGTTTCGGAAATATTTTTCCAATGCGCCACAAGCCGGGCAGGGTGGCGGCCCAAACCGCCCCCGGCGCGGTTTGACCGGTTATTGTCGGGTACGGCGTAGTTATGCATTTGGCAAGCTTGCCCCCTAGCGATAGCGGATTACCTCAAAGCGGGCCAAGTTTACCGGTTCCCCGGGTCCGATGCCCGCCTTCTGCCTGGCGACGGCCACCTGCTCCGCGGCGTCGTCAATGCCCTCCAGATCGGGCAGCAGCAAACTCCGCCGGTCACCGGAAGATACTATCA
>JAKSCU010000247.1 GCA_022360435.1 Bacillota bacterium | reverse complement strand
CCGGCAAAAGCGCTATTGATTACACCCGTCAAAAGTTAAGCATCTTTAGGCCGGTGTCCGGGTCAAGTTCCTTGACGGCGCCGGTGTCTTGCATTTCCAATAGAATAACTTCGGCCACCAGGTAAACCCGGGACTTGCCCCTGATGCAGCCCATCAGAGCGGTGTCGCCCCGGCCCAGGGCGCCGTGCAGGTGAAACACCGGCTCGCCGTCGTCCCTAAACAGGGTTCCAATGCCTATTATTTCCCGACAGTCGGTAAAGTTGCGGAACATGGGAACCGGTGGCAGTTCGCATTTTTCCGGCCCGGTAACCAGGGAGGCATCCCGCAGTGCTCCGATGACGTAAAAAACGCCGGCTTCCACTTTTTCATTTTCCGCCAGCTGTTTCAATTCCCCCAGCAAATCGTCACCGTGCGCCATTCGGGCCACGAAGACCCGTCCCACTTGCCCCTGCCTATATTTCATAAAATGCACCACTCCTCGCAGCAAGGATATATGAATTAATTCACCAGCAGCATGCGGTCGTTTTCCAGAGCCTTGCCGCTGGCTTTCTCAAACATGGCCAGCAGGTCCGAAACCGTGGTTTTTTCCCGCCGGGATCCGAATATGTCGATTAAAACCCGGCCTTCGTGCAACATCAGCGTCCTGGTGCCGAAGGAAAGGGCCTGCTCCATGTTATGGGTTATCATCATGGTGGTAAGCTGGTTTTCCTCCACTATGGTCCTGGTCAGTTCCAGCACCTTGGCGGCGGTTTTGGGGTCCAGGGCCGCGGTGTGTTCATCCAATAACAGCAGCCGGGGCATGGCAATGGTGGCCATAAGCAAAGTCAGGGCCTGGCGCTGCCCGCCGGACAGCAATCCCACTTTGGTGGTCAGGCGATTTTCCAGCCCCAGTCCCAGCAGTTCAAGCTTTTCCCGGAAAACCAGGCGGTTTTTTTTGGTCACCCCTTTGCGCAACCGTCTGGGTTGGCCGCGCTGCAGGGCCATGGACAGGTTTTCCTCGATGGTCATGGAAGCCGCCGTGCCCAGCATGGGGTCCTGGAAAACGCGCCCGGCGTACCCCGCCCGGACATGTTCGGGATGACAGTGGATTTCCCGGTTGTCAAGTATTATGCGCCCCCGGTCAATGTGTATTACACCGGCTATGGCGTTTAGCAGGGTGGATTTACCCGCCCCGTTGCCCCCGATTATGGTAACCACTTCACCCGGCTCGAGCTGCAGGGAGATTTCCTCTATGGCCACCCGCTCGTTGACTCCCCCGGGGTTGAAGGTTTTACTGATGGATTCAACAACCAGCATGTTTTTCACCTTTCCCGCGGGGCGGCGCGCCCGCTTTTTAGGTAAGACTTGATTACCGGGGAGGCCAGGGCTAGTACCACCAGCGCCGCGGTGAACAGCTTCAGATCGGTGGGGGCCAGGCCGAGCTGCAGCACCAGGGCAATCACCAGCCGGTAGATAATGGAGCCGATTACCACGGCCACCAGGGCGCGCAACAGTGTCATGTTGCCGATTAAAACCTCACCGATAATCACCGAGGCCAGGCCCACAATAATCATACCAATACCCATGCCTATATCGGCAAAACCCAGATTTTGGGCTATCAGGGCGCCGGAAAAGGCGATCATGGCGTTGCTCAGAGCCAGGCCAATCACCTTCATGGTGTTGGTGTTTACGCCCAGGCTGCGGATCATTTGTTCATTGTCTCCGGTAGCTCTGATGGCCAGACCCATCTCGGTTTCCAGGAACCTGTAAAGGATAAGCAACACCAGGAACACAGCCACGGCGCCCAGAACAATCACGCTGAACTGTTTGGCCACTCCCCAGTTGATAATGTCGGTATAGACGGTGTCCATGCGCAGCAGGGAAAGCATGGGCACACCCATGATTCGCAGGTTGATGGAATAAAGGGCGATCATGGTCAGGATCCCGGCCAGCAGCGGCGTGATCCGCAACTGGGTATGTAAAAAACCGGTAATCAGGCCGGCAGCCGCGCCGCAAAATACCGCCAGCACCGTTCCCAGCCACGGGTCGCTGCCGATGATAATCATTTGGGCGGCCACCGCCGCCCCCAGGGTGAAGCTGCCGTCCACGGTCAGGTCCGGGAAATCCAGGATGCGAAAAGTAAGGTACACTCCCAGAACCATGATGCCCCACAGCAAACCCTGTTCAAGCACTCCGGTGAATACGCCTGCTGACATTGTTGCCTCCGCTTTAATTCTTGAGAGAGTTTCGTTTAGGGGTTGGTGTTATCTCAATTAACCAGTTACGGACAAAAACTATGCGACCGGGCGCCCGGGATGCCGGGACGCCTGTCGCAATGTAAACTTTGCTTAAATAACGCTTTACTCGATTACCTGCGTGGCTTTGGCCTTCAACTCGTCGGAAACGGTGACGCCAAATCTTTCGGCGGCTTGCAGGTTGATAATGAGGTTGGCGTCCTTTTGTCCTTCCACCGGAGTGTCGGCGGGTTTTTCACCCTCCAGCACCCGCAGGGCGATTTCGGCGGTCTGGCGGCCCAGTTTCTCGTAGTCGATGCCCAGGGTGGCCAGGGCGCCTTCCTCAACCGAGTTGCCTTCGCCCGCAATGATGGGGATTTTGTTTTCTTCGGCTACCTGCAGCACTGCCGGCAGCGAGGAGATCACCGTGTTGTCGGTGGGCAGGTAAATGGCGTCAACTTTGCCCACCAGGGATTGAGCCGCCTGCATTACTTCACCGCTGGCGATGGCCGTTGCCTCATGCAGGGTTAATTCAAGGTCGGAAGCCGCTTCACGGGCTATTTCCACCTGTACTTGGGAATTGACTTCGCTGGAATTGTAGATGATGCCCACATTTTTGGCGTCAGGCACAAAGTCTTTGATTAGTTCCAACTGTTTGGCCACCGGATTCATGTCGGTGGTGCCGGTGACGTTGGTGCCGGGCTTATCCAGGCTTTCCACCAGCTTGGCCGTCACCGGGTCGGTAACGGCGGTAATCAGGATGGGTATCTCGGTGGTTTCGTTGGCCATGGATATGGCCGAATCGGTGGCAATGGCCAGTACCATGTCCTTTTGATCATTTACAAACTTGCCGGCGATGGATTGCAGGATCGATTTGTCACCCTGGGCGCTCTGGAAGTCCACCGCCAGATTTTCGCCGTTCTTGTAACCATTTTCCGCCATCACGTCCAGGAAACCCTGTCGGGCGGCGTCCAGCGCCGGGTGTTCAACAATCTGGATAATGCCCAACTGTACCGGTTTGGCCTCTTGCTGCTCGGGTTTCTGCTCGCCGGCGGGTTCATCGCCGCCACCGCAGCCTGCCAGGGCGAAAGCCATAACCAGGGCCGGCACCATTAAAAGTAGCTTCTTCAAAACCGCACCTCCTATAAATTTAAAAACTTATAGACGGCACGGCACGTAATGCTGGCAAATGTATTCAAACACCTTAGATATGCATATGGTTTGTTGGTTAGCAACCACGTGCCATGCTGCCGTCCTGCTTCTCTTATGCTACATTAAGGCAAATATTATGTCAATTGCGTGTTTGTCTCAATAAAATGGCAAAAGCCTTAACCTGGAATCAAGCGAGTTTAATCCGCGGGTCTGGAAAAGCTGATATCAAGGTATTAAAAAAACGTATAATAAAAAGTAATGGATTAATACATCTTTTTTATGAAAAATACTGGTTTTATTGCAAATATATACAGGTAAAAACAGTTGATATTTTTCCATGCATTTTATATCTAAAAAATATAAAATGCCATAATTGAAATAAACCGAGAGATTGAATTATTAAAGCAACTTTTTCACAAAATTACTTATTGAAGTGTTTTGGGGACAAGGAGGCAAGCCGTATTGATTAAAACGGAAAACTTGTTTCATTCCTATGATGCCAAAACCTACGCGGTGGAGGGCGTCAGTTTCGCGGTTGAACCGGGGGAGATATTTGGATTTTTGGGTCCCAACGGGGCTGGAAAAAGCACGACCCAGAAAATCCTCATCGGGCTGTTAAAACTGCAAAAAGGAGAAGCGACGGTGGGCGGGTTCGACCTAAAGAAGCCCACCCCTCATTTTTTTAACCTGATTGGCGTGTCCTTTGAACAGCCCAATCTGTACAAAAAATTGACCGGTTTGGAAAACCTGCGTTACCACGCCGGCATGTACACGGTGCCTACCCGCCGGCCCGAGGAATTGCTGGATTTGGTGGGGCTGTCCCGGGTGGGTGGCAAAAAAGTGGACGCTTACTCCAAGGGCATGACCCAGCGGTTGATGCTGGCCCGGTCCATGATCAACAGCCCGCAAATCTGGTTCCTGGACGAACCGCTGTCGGGCCTGGACCCGAAAAGTTCCATGGATATGAAGGAACTGATCAGGCAGCGGCGCAGTGAGGGGGTCACCATATTTCTGACCACCCACAATATGTTTGTGGCTGAAGAATTGTGCGACCGGGTGGGCTTTATCAACCAGGGCCAAATTGTGGCCCTGGACACGCCCCGGAACTTGAAGCTTGAGTACGGGCAGCACCTGGTGCGGG
>JAKSCU010000300.1 GCA_022360435.1 Bacillota bacterium | reverse complement strand
AGCAACACTATATGCTTTAGAAAATAAAAAACGACTAACCTTCAGACAAGCATCTGAAAGAATCATGCTGCCTTTTCCATGATAATGCCCCATAAGCATTAGTGGAACAGAATTCTTAGTCCTATACTTAACAATTGAAGAAAGCAATGGCACTAGTGTATGGAAATTATGCGCATGGATTATATCATATTTATTAAAATTATCTTTTATATAATTACTTAGAGGGAATGAATAGTGAAATGGCAGAGATTTACTAAATCTTCTAACATTAACACCATTTATTGTTAGAAAATTTTCTAATCTGTTATTAAAATCAGATGTTATAACATCAACACTATAGCCATACTTTACCATAATTTCGCTTGTTTTCTGAATAAATCTTTCGACACCACCAATATTGGGGTAATACTTTGAATTGAGCTGAGCAATTTTCACAATCTTTCACCCTACTTTAATCATCATTATTTACAGTTTATTATCCTTTGAAAATTATCAACTATAATGCTCCAAGATACACCCCTAAGCTCATAAACCTGCTCTTTATTATCTATCCATTTTTTATGCATCTTTATTATTTTATTACTAAGAGCATTAACATCACCTACTGGAAAAAATTCTCCGCCCTGATAACCTTTAAGACATTCTACCATTGTGTCAAGATCTGATGTAATTATTGGCTTGCCTTGCGCCATAGCAAGATTAACTACTCCACTACCGCAAGTACGCAAATAAGGCAAAACTACTACATCAGCGGCCGAAAATAATTTTGGAACCACTTGATCTGGAATAAATTCTGGCTTAAAAAGTATTCTATTTCTATTTGGCGAATTTCCCAAAGCTTGTATAAGCTCTTTATCGTCTCCCCAATCCTCACCTGCTATAATCAATAACATGTTATCTGCCTCTACTTGAGGCAATTTATTAAATGCTTTAATTAAAACAGAAACGCCTTTATAATGCCTTATCATGCCAAAATATAATATTACGAAACCTTTTAAGCCATATGATTTTTTAGCTAAATTTCTATCATATTTTTGATAAAAATCATAGGGTCCAACCGGTATAACATGTATAATTCCAGGTGACAATCCGTATGCTCTTGCTATCGATTTTTTTGCTTCATTTGAATGTGCAACAAAAGAATTAAAGTGCTTGATTAGCACCCTACCCACTACCCTTGAATATAAACGCAGTGGCAATATTTTTTCCTCAAGAGGATCAACTATTTCGTGCATCTCTAAAATTAGTTTAGGCTTGCCACAAAGCACTTTAAAAAGTGCTAATATAATTTGCATGTGAGCTACTGAAGATGTCCACCAATGAAAAATCATTACATCAGGTTTTTGGTGATATATAAATTTTAGTGCTAAAAACCAGCTGCGAGGAGAATTCCAATCCATACCATCAAAAACATTTATTCCTGTCTCAAAATCAGTCAAGAAATCTCCTTTACCAATTCTTTTCCTTCCAGGATACAAAAAGCGTGGCACTAAGTTACGCAATAACACAACCGAAACTTGATGGCCATTTTTTGCAAATGCATTAGCGGAAGCAATAGTATGCGCAGAAATTCCACTATAAAACTTTTTAGACGAACCTATTATACAGATTTTCATGATAATAACTTATTGTCCTTGAGTACTTGGTTTCTCTGTTTTCCTAAAAATGAGTGGCAAATACTTTAAAATAGTAATACATATTTTATACCCATCTTTTAATCCATTTAGTTTAGCTTGCCCTATCCTATCTCTATACTCAATATGAATATCCTTAACCTTCAAACCCATTCTTGAAGCTTTAATACATATTTCTGCTTCAATTCCAAAGCCAGAGGACTCTAACCTCATACTTTCTATATATCTTTTTTTAATGCCATATAGACCTGTTAAGGGATCATAACCACTAAAACCATAAATATATTTAATTAAATTTCTAAAAATAGCGTTGCCAATTCTATTGAAAGCCGGGATATTCTGATGCCCAGTTTTACGCGAGGCTAAAGCCATGTCAGATATATACAACGCTCTCGCAACCTCTAAGATTCCTTCCGGAGGATAAGTATTATCCGCATCAATAAAAATTATATTCTCCCCTCTTGCTTCCTTAATCCCAGTTTTCATAGCTGCCCCTTTACCATAGTTCACCTGATGTGAAATGATTCGGCAGGGAAAACCTTGGGCTACCTCCTTGGTTTTGTCAGTAGAACCATCGTCAATAATGATAACTTCAAAACGTTCGTTAATCAACTTGAAGACATCACTTAGAACAACAGGTAAGCCTTCTTCCTCATTATAGGCTGGGATGATTACAGTATGTTTTATTTTGGTTTTTTTAGCTTTTTTAGAAATACTCATGTAATTACCTCTAACAGAGAAATTTTTTCTTCGGCAAGTAAAGCGACACTTTCAAGACACGCAAAAATATTTTCTCGTTCAAGAGATGGATATTATTTAAATAATTCTTTTAGCACATCACCGTTAGCCACCTTGCGAATTATCGTTTTTTCCCGTCTCCGGGTTGCCGTCCGGAACGCCAATCTGCGGCCTTTCCACAGCCGACGGTTCGCCAGAGCGCCTGTCCGTAAAGTCGGCGCCGAAAGGGCTGTAGACAAAATTGTACATGAAGCGTAAAAACCAGCAGTCCCGATATAATTAATAAAAAAGTGGTTTTAATATTAAGCTATATATAACGCTAAAACAACAGTAAACCCTAGCCACAATTATTACCAACAATCATTTATTATTAGTTTACTCAATACAGAAAAACTAAATCATTTTTGCACAATCATCACTAGATGAGCACATAAAAATTTGCCTCCAGGCATATCTTCTAACATTAAGCCAAATTTACGTAAAGATCTTGTAATTTTACTATGAGCAATTTTATCTAATGGCATAAACATATACTTAAAGTCTATAATCTTCAGTTCAGCTTGTTCGCAAAGACTATATAAACAATATTTTGTGTATACGCGCGCAGTAGCAATTTTTTTTCTTATACCTTTCGGAAACCATGGCACCAGCGGTATTAAGCAAAAATTTGATTTTGATGGTACTTTTTTCCCGCGTATATAAATTGAGTGTGTCTCAAAGGGAAAATACTTACTTGGAACTGTTATTAGTGCTTTGCCTCCTTTTTTTAAAATACGACTTATTTCTAAAATGCTTTTCAAATCACTATCAACATGCTCAAGAACTTCTACCATAATCAGATTATCAATTGAATCATCAGGCAATGGTATATTTACTCCATCATATAATAAAAAAACAATGTTTGACTTATCTCTATTATTGTTTATAGCCTGTTGCAAACGTTTTTTTTCAACTTCAATGCCTATTACCTTGTCGGCCATATTTGATAAAACACGCGCATAGATTCCATAACCACATCCAAGGTCAACTATGTCGCCTTTATTTAAACCATAGACACTTACCAACTCGACTACTCTCTGCACTCTATAATTTGTTTCAGATTCAGCTGTAGGGCTTCCTAATTTTAAATTTAATAAATCCATATATATTATAATCCTCCCTGCAAAAAAACCTCAGAAAAAACACAGCTAATATTGCTTTGCTCAAAAAGTTAAAAGATTGTACATGGAATAGTACCTGAGGCAATGATTATTTTGTATGGTTCCATTTATGAAATTCTTATTTTTATTAATAATCTCTGTGCACTGACGACTAGAACGTACTATATCAGAATACCTTTTTAATTTAGAAATTGAAACAGGAGGAATTTTTTTGTACATAGGTATATTCATTTTCAACTTGGAACTCCACCTATATCATTGTTTGTTTAAAGATAAATGTTAATTAAGAAGGAATACTTATATGAATCAAGAGGTCAAGAATTATTAAGACACTCCATGTTACAATAAACAATTCGAGATCCCAAACTTATATCTGGAGATTAGCCATGTTTTTACCTTATTAACACATTTTCCAGGTCTCTCTTTATTCTCATGGTATGACTCGCCAACCCCAAGGTCGCCATGAAGAAGCGCTTCATCCAAGGGCGGGCGCTGAACAGGCGTTTGGCCAGTTGGGATGGGTAGTCTATGTCGCCATGGTTAAGGATTACTTTTTTCCAGTAGGGTTTGTTTAAAAACCGGAGCAGTGATTCCATGTCCTGGTCTTTGAAATGCAAAAAGCTTTCCCGGTGGCCTATGCCGCAACTGATTTCTTCGCTAAACTCCTCTTCCCACAGCTGCTGGTAGCGGGCCAAGTTTTTTTCCGCCAGATTGTCCTCCCGGAGGGCGCTTGCCGCCACCCGGGCGCACACCTGCGCTCCCCGCAACCCAAGATAAATGCCGCCCCCGGAAATGGGCTTTACCTGGCTGGCGGCGTCTCCCACCAGCATGGCGTGGGAAGCAAAAATACGGGGCGCCAGGCCCAAGGGCGTGGTACCACCTGTGTAACGTATTATTTTCATGCCTTTAAACAATTCGGGAAAACTGTCGGCTATGCGCTGGAAGTAGTATCGGGGTGAGCGGTCCCAGCCGGAGAAAGCATGTCCCGCACCCACCCGGCAAGTTTGGTTGTCCAAGGGCACTACCCAACCGAACCAGCCCGGGGCCAGGTTGTTGCCGAGGAATATTTCCACCAGGCTTGTTTCCGAACGGCCCAACTCCACATCGGCGGAGTACATTACCGCCCTGGGATTGTCATTGGACAGGCCCAACCAATTGGCCACCCGGGAATTAGCTCCGTCGGCGCCGATGACCAGACGGGCTGCGAATAATTCTTCCCGACCATTGCGTTGTGTTTTTACTATGTATCCATCAGTTTCATGAGCCAGCCCCCGGGCCTTGGCGCCGGTTAGCAGTTCGGCCCCGGCGCATTGAGCCCTGACAGCCAAGGCTTGGTCGAACGCCGCCCGATCCACCGCCAAGGCGTGGACCCGGTCACTATTAACCTGCAGCCTGGCACCCAGTGGAGAAAATATACAAGCACCGGTAAGCCGGTTAATAATTATGCTTTGGGGCACCCCGGCCAGTTCCAGGGTGCGTGGGGAAATAAGGCCGGCGCATTGCACCGGCTCGCCTATTTGTTCATGTTCCTCCAGTATCAGGACCCTGAATCCTTCTCCCGCCAATAGTTCCGCCGTTAAACATCCCGACGGTCCGCCACCTACAACAATTGCGTCGTATTTCATCTGCCGGCTGTCCTCTCCTTTTATCTACGAGCTCACTAGATTAACTCCATGCATAGATATACAAAATCAGAAGATTTAGGACTTCTGTCCCATAAAATTGGGACTCTGGGCTGTGGCTGAATTATACTATTGCGTATAGTATAATTATGGGGAGATGTGCACTTTAATCCATCGGATCATATACATTCGTCACAAACAAGTATTTTCCTGCAATAAGGCATAATAAAAATTTATACATTTGCTAAAGTCCGACAAACTCAAGCCCGTTACGGATAAGCTGTTTTTTACGTTCAGCTTTTAAATCCTTATATTCCCTGCGCGCCTTATCGGCCAGTTCCTGAGGCAAACCGGCCTTGCGCAGGTCTCGCTCCATAAGTGCCACCAGTGAATAAAACCGCGCGTCACATTCTTTCTCCAGAGCGCTGCCGGCATCCATGTACTTTTTAGCCATGTGAACAACCGGCGGCTCGCGACCGGTTTCCTTGTAGGACATGTATTCACTAATACCCTGGGCGGTAATAACGTTCAGTCTGGCCTCGTATTCGCGCCCCAGCGCAGTCAGTTGGGGACGGTACCATTCTTCAATATCGTTCACCGTGACTCTGTCGTTGTCCCATTGTTTTTCGGCATTTTCTCTATTAATCGAATCGGGGTGGTTTTGTGGCTCAAGCGGAACAGTCTCAGTATCACCTTTAAGGTCATCGTTTTTTCCCGTCTCCGAGATGCCGTCGGGAACGTTAATCTGCAGCTTCTCCATAGCCGGCGGTTCGCCTGTGCGCCTGTCCGTAAAGTTGGTGTCGAAAGGGCTGTAGACAAAATTGTACAGGAAGGCGGCAAATACCAGCAGTCCCGATATAATTGTTAAAGAAATTATTTTTAATCTTTTCATACAAACACCGCCATTGTTGGTAATTAATACTTCTTGATATAAAATAAAATTCCTGTCCTCCAATGGCAAAAAAACGATAAGAAAAACCCGCTATTTTAGCGGGTTTGGGTTGGCTCTTCAATTACATTTAGCAGTTGAAAGCCCGGCGCAGTTGATCTATTTTGTCGGTGCTTTCCCAGGGCAGGACAATGTCCCGGCGGCCGAAGTGGCCGTATGCCGCCGTATTCCTGTATATGGGGCGGCGCAGTTCCAGGTCCCTGATGATGGCGGCGGGGCGCAGGTCAAACAACTCCCGGACCACCTGCACCAGCTTTTCTTCGTCAACCTTTCCGGTTCCGAAGGTCTCCACCATGACGGACACCGGGTGAGCCACGCCTATGGCGTAAGCCACCTGCACTTCACACTTGTCCGCCAGCCCGGCGGCTACGATATTTTTAGCCACGTAACGCATGGCATAGCTGGCCGAGCGGTCCACCTTGGTGGGGTCCTTGCCGGAGAAGGCGCCTCCCCCGTGCCGGGCCATGCCTCCATACGTGTCGACGATGATTTTGCGACCGGTGAGGCCGGCGTCACCCTGGGGACCGCCCACCACGAAACGGCCGGTGGGATTAATCAGGTAGCGGGAGGCGGTGTCGATCATTTCCTTCGGCGCCACGGGACTTATTACTTTGTCGATAATTTCCTCCCGGATAACGTCCATTTCAACCCGGGGGTGGTGCTGGGCCGAGATGATGATGGTGTCCAGACGCACGGGTTTGCCGCCTTCATAGGCGACGGTAACCTGCACCTTGCCATCCGGGCGCAGGAAAGGCAGTTCCCGGGTCTTGCGCGCCGACGCCAGCCGGCGGGCCAGGCGGTGAGCCAGGGATATGGGCAGGGGCATCATTTCCAGAGTTTCATTGGTGGCAAAACCGAACATCATGCCCTGGTCCCCGGCGCCGATGGACTCTATTTGCGAGTCATATTCCTCGCCGGTCTTGGCCTCCAAGGCTTTGTCAACTCCCAAAGCAATGTCGGGGGATTGTTCGTCGATGGAAGTGAGCACCGCGCAGGTGTCACAGTCAAACCCGTACTTGGCCCTGGTATAACCGATTTCACGCACGGTTTCCCGCACCACCCGGGGAATGTCCACGTAACATCCGGTGGTGATCTCGCCTCCCACCAGCACCAAGCCGGTGGTGACAAAGGTTTCACAAGCTACTCGGGCCATAGGGTCCTGTCCAATTATGGCATCTAAAATAGCATCGGAGATTTGGTCGGCAACCTTGTCGGGGTGACCCTCGGTTACCGATTCCGATGTAAACAAGCGTTTGGCCAATTGGCAAACCTCCTTTGCGGCGGGGCCGCGAATTATGTGGCGGCAAAACTTAAAGGTGCGGCGCGGCGCCGCACCTTGCAAATGCAATTATATTAAAAAAACTACGTTTATTTTAACAAGGGAAGCAATTTATGTCAACGCAAAGGATTAAAACAACCTGCCAAACCAGGCAGGCGCATATATCACCTTATATTTAAATAATAACGCCGCCGGGAATAATCAATCAACCTCCACCAGCACGGCGTCAACGCCAATTTTTTTAATTTTGTCCCAGGGCACAATCACGTCCCGTCCCGCGCTCATGAGGCCAAAGAGCTTGCGCGGCCCCTCCAGCACCAACGCCCCAATTTTACCCTCGTCAGGGTCGAAGTGAGCGTCCTTCACCGGCCCGAGCCTGGCGCCATCCTTTAGGTTGATAATGTCTTTCTTGGTTAGCTCGGTTATTTTGAACAAGGCGGCCACCTCCCGGAATATACTATGCCGGTGGTAAAAAGTTTGTGCAGATATCGTACAACTTCAATAAATTACGCAAATGATTGCCACGAATGCCAGTCTATTATACATTAAAACCAGAAATCAGCCACCGGGGCGGCTTTGAAAAAAGGTCTGTCGGAAGATATTGTGATCGAAATAACCGGCCTGGATATGAAAACGCTACACAAACTGAAGAAGGGGTTAAATTAAAGACAGCTTAGCCAAACTATTTGAAAATTTGGCGCCAGCCTTACCCTATCTCAATTTGTCACGGGTCGAATTAATTGTTTGTTTTACCGCTGCCGGCGCCGGACCCCCGGTTACGGCCCGCTCTTCCACGCACCGGGCTATGTCAATGGCCGGGTACACGTCTTCTTCAATGGCGGGGGAAAATTGCCGGTATTCCTCCAAGTTCAGTTCCTCCAGCGATTTGCCCTGTTCCAGGCAATATGCCACCGCGCGCCCCACTATTTCATGCGCCTGCCGAAAGGGCACACTTTTTTGGACCAGATAATCCGCCAGATCGGTGGCGTTGGTGAAACCGCCCCGCGCCGCCCGGGCCATGTTTTTTTCCTTCACCCGCATGGTGGCCACTAGGGGCCGGAAGGCTCGCAGGCACTTTTGCACCGTGTCCACGGCGTCGAACAATGCTTCCTTGTCCTCCTGCATGTCTTTGTTGTATGCCAGGGGCAAACCTTTGAGCATGGTGAGCAGGGCCGCCAGATCACCGTACACCCGCCCGCTCTTGCCCCGGATCAGCTCGGCCACGTCGGGGTTTTTCTTTTGGGGCATCATACTGCTGCCGGTGCTGTAGGCGTCGTCCAGCTCAATGAATCCGAACTCGGCGGTGGACCAGAGGATGATTTCCTCGCAGAACCGGCTTAGGTGCATCATTATCAATGCTGCGGCGGCGCAGAACTCCACGGCGAAATCCCGGTCGCTCACCGCGTCCAGGCTGTTTTCGGTAACGCCGTCAAAACCCAGTTCCCGGGCCACAAAATCCCGGTCCAGAGGGAAGGTGGTGCCGGCTAAAGCCCCGGCGCCCAGGGGCATGACGTTGACCCGCTTGCGGCAGTCCCGCAAACGCTCCATGTCCCGCCCGAACATCTGGCAGTAAGCCAGCAAATGGTGCGCCAGGGTCACGGGTTGGGCCCGCTGCAGGTGGGTGTAGCCCGGCATCACGGTGCCGGTGTGCTGTTCCGCCAGATCCAGCAGGGTACCGGTGAGTTCCTCCAACAGGTTGACGGTGGCGTCTATTTCGTCCCGTAGGTACATGCGCACGTCCAGGGCCACCTGGTCGTTTCGGCTGCGGGCTGTATGCAGCTTTTTTCCCACCTCGCCGACGCGCTCTATGAGCATTTGTTCCACGTTCATGTGAATATCCTCGGCCGAGATGGAAAATTCCGCACGGCCCGCCTCAATATCCTCCAGTATGTCCCGCAGCCCGTTTACAATTGCTTCGGCCTCCGGCGGAGTGATAATCCCCACCCGGGCCAGCATGCGGGCATGGGCCGCGCTACCCGCAATATCATACCTGTACAGCCGGCAGTCGAAAGAAATGGAAGAGTGAAAATCGTCCACCAGCCGGTCGGTCTCCTTTTGAAAACGACCGCCCCAAAGCTTGGCCATCAGTCCCACCTCACATTACAGGGGCTTGGACCCGGCATAACCGCATAACTGTCAGGCCGCCGCCCCGGCGTACGTACGGAGTACATTATAACACGAATTTACTGTGATGGCACAACTTTGCGGCCGGTTAAGCTCGTAGGGCCGGTGGCAAGTGTTTTTCACAACACATTTTTTTAAAAATGACATACTAATTGACCTGCCAGGCAATAAATGTGTTAAAATAAACTTAGTGTTATATCCAGTTTTCAACAAAGGAGACGGGCATATGGAAAGGGAACTGACTTTGGAACTGGTGCGGGTTACCGAGATGGCCGCCCTGTCCGCGGCCCAGTGGATGGGGCGCGGGCGTAAACACGAAGCCGACGAAGCCGCCACCAGCGCCATGCGCGCCATGTTCGACTCGGTATGCATGAACGGCACCGTGGTCATTGGGGAAGGGGAAATGGACGAAGCGCCCATGCTGTACATAAGCGAGAAGGTGGGCAGCACCCCCACCCCGGAAGTGGACGTGGCGGTGGACCCGCTGGAAGGCACCAATATCCTGGCCAAAGGCCTGCCCAACGCCATGTCGGTGATAGCTATTGCGGACCGGGGCAACATGCTGCACGCGCCGGACATGTACATGGACAAAATTGCGGTGGGACCGCGGGCGGCGGGTAAGATCCGCTTGGACGATCCCATTGAAAAGACCCTGGAAATCGTGGCCACAGCCAACAACAAGCGTATAGTGGACTGCACGGTGATGATCCTGGACCGGCCCCGCCACCGGGAACTGATCGAAGCGGTGCGGGGAGCCGGAGCCAGGGTGCGGCTCATCGGTGACGGCGACGTGGCGGCGGCGCTGGCCACCGCCTTTGACGAGACCGGCATCGACATTTGCGCCGGCATCGGGGGCGCGCCGGAGGGGGTCATCGCGGCGGCGGCGCTGAAATGCCTGGGGGGTGAAATGCAGGCCCGGCTGGTGCCCGAGGACGAGGAAGAGCGCTTGCGCTGCCTGAACATGGGCATCGAGGACGTGCATCGCATTCTCACCATGGACGACCTGGTGAAGGGGGACGACGCCATATTTGCCGCCACCGGGGTTACCGACGGCGAACTTCTTAAAGGCGTGCGCTTCCGGGGCGGTGATGTGGCCGAAACCTACTCGCTGGTGATGCGGGCCAAGTCGCGCACCATGCGGTTCATCAACGCGGTACACGACCTCAAGTACAAACCGCACTATGGATTGATCAAGGAATAGGTCAAACCAAAGGACTATCAAGGGACGAGGGCCTCCCCGGGTCGGGAAGAAACCTGTCCTTTGTTGTCAAAATTAGGACGGGTGCCTTCCATTGCCAAAGGCACCCGTCCTTTTTCCCGTCCTATTTAATTCCGCGCACTTACCGCAAGCCTGCTTTTTTCTCCATTAATGCCCGCACTTTGAGGGGCAGGCCGAAAAGGTTGATGAACCCTTCGGCGTCGGACTGGGTGTATACCTCGTCGGCCCCGAAGGTGGCCATATCCTCGTTGTACAAAGAATAGGGCGAGGTGGTGCCGGCGGGGGTGCAGTTGCCCTTGTAGAGCTTCATCCGCACGGTGCCGGTGACGGTGCGCTGGGTCGCGTCCACAAATGCGTCCAGCGCCTCCCTGAGCGGCGAAAACCACACCCCGTCGTAAACCAGCTCGGCGTAGCGGGCCGCCGCCAGTTCTTTGAAGTGCAGGGTGACGCGGTCCAGGGTGAGCAGTTCCAGTTCCCGGTGGGCCAGCCACAGGATGGCGCCGCCGGGGGTTTCGTACACGCCGCGGGATTTCATGCCCACCAGCCGATTTTCCACCATGTCCACCACGCCAATGCCGTTGGCCCCGCCCAGCACGTTCAATTCTTCCACCAGCACTTCGGGGGCCGACTCCCGGCCGTTAACCTTTTTGGGCACGCCCCGGTGAAACTCTATTTCCACATAAGTGGGCTTGTCCGGCGCCTTTTCCGGGGCCACGGTGAGCAGCAGCACGTCTTCCGGGGGCTCCAGGCCCGGGTCCTCCAAGCTGCCGCCCTCGTGGCTGAGATGCCAGATATTGCGGTCCATGCTGTAGGGCCGGGACTTGGTTACCGGCACCGGGATGCCCCGGGCCTCGGCGTAGTCGATGGCGTCGTCCCGGGAGCGGATGTCCCACTCCCGCCAGGGGGCCACGATTTTCAAGCCGGGGTTGAGAGCCTTGACGGTTAACTCAAACCGCACCTGGTCGTTGCCCTTGCCAGTGGCGCCGTGGGCCACGGCTTCGGCCCCCTCCTTGGCGGCGATTTCCACCAGCTTTTTGGCGATCAGCGGGCGGGCCATGGAGGTGCCCAGCAGGTACTTACCCTCGTAAATGGCGCCGGCCTTTAAGGTGGGATATATGTAATCGGTGACAAACTCCCGCTTCACGTCCTCAATGTACAGCTTGGACGCGCCGCTTTGCAGCGCTTTCTCGTGCAGCGGCTCCAGTTCCTCACCCTGGCCCAGGTCGGCGGCCATGGCGATGACCTCGTAGCCGTAATTTTCCTTCAGCCACGGTATGATAATGGAGGTGTCCAGTCCTCCGGAATAGGCCAGCACAATTTTTTTCATTATAGCAAACTCCTTTCTTAAGCCATGAGCAGGGCCAGGACGGCCTTTTGAGCGTGCAGGCGGTTTTCGGCCTCATCGAACACCACGCTGTGCGGGCCGTCGATGATATCCGTCGCCACTTCCTCGCCCCGGTGAGCGGGCAGGCAGTGCATAAAGATGTAATCGGGCGCCGCGCCAGCCACCAACCCGGCGTCAACCCGGTAAGGGGCGAATATTTTCATCCGGTCCCGCTGCTGGCTTTCCTGGCCCATACTTGCCCACACATCGGTGACCACCACATCGGCCCCGGCTACCGCTTCGGCGGGATCTATGGTTATGGTGACGGCGGCGCCGGTGGTGTCGGCGTCCCGGCGGGCTTGGGCCACAATCTTTGCGTGGGGCAGGTAGCCCTCGGGGGAAGCCACACTGATGTGCATGCCCGCCTTGGCGCACCCGTACAGCAGGGAATGGCAAACGTTGTTGCCGTCCCCCACCCAGGCCAGCTTCAGGCCGGACAGCTTGCCCTTATGCTCCCGCACCGTTTGCAGATCGGCCAGCACCTGGCAGGGATGCAGCAGGTCGGTGAGGCCGTTGATTACCGGCACCGGCGAATACCGGGCCAGTTCCTCGACGTCGCCCTGGGCAAAGGTGCGGATCATGATGCCGTCCACATAGCGGCCCAGTACCCGCCCGGTGTCGGCGATACTCTCCCCCCGGCCCAACTGCAGCTCATTGGCGCTTAAAAACAAGGCGTGGCCGCCCAACTGAAACATACCCACCTCGAAGCTCACCCGGGTGCGGGTGGATGATTTTTGAAAAATCATGGCCAGGGTTTTGCCTTTCAACAATTGATGGGACTCGCCTTTTTTCTGTTTTTGTTTCAAATTACCTTCCAAGTCCAGCATATGGGTAATCTCTTGGGGAGAAAAGTCATGCAGGGACAGAAGGTCCCGACCCCTCAGGCTGTCCAATACGTTGTTCACGCGACACGCCTCCCTTGACGCCGGCGGCGTCTTGTTTTATTGTCGGCAGGTATTCCTGCGCAATAGGCAAACCCGCCGTAATTACATGGCCAGGGCGGTATCCAGGATTTCCACGGCCCGGTCGACATCGGCTTCGGCGATGGTCAGGGGCGGAATGAACCGCAGCACATTCCCGGCGATGCAGTTGATGAGCAAGCCCCGCTCCTGACAGCGTTTAACGTATACAGCGCCTTCCCCGGCCAGCTCCATGCCCAGCAGCAGGCCCAAGCCCCGCACTTCCCGGATAAAATGGTACTTGTTCTGCAGCGCCACCAGTTTTTCCTTTAAATATGCCCCCACCCGGACGCAATTTTCCACCGCGCCGCCCAGCGTGGCATTCATGGCCGCCAGGCCGGCGGCGCAGGCCAGCGGGTTGCCGCCAAAGGTTGATGCGTGGTCGCCGGGGCTGAATGCGGCGGCGACATCCTCTTTGGCCAGCATGGCGCCGATGGGGAAACCGCCGCCCAGGGCTTTGGCCAAAGTGATTATGTCGGGCTCCACGCCGAAATGCTGGTAAGCCAGGAACCTGCCGGTGCGTCCCAGCCCGCACTGCACTTCGTCAAAAATTAACAGCACCCCGTGCTGATCACACAACCGGCGCGCACCGGCCAGGTAGGCCGGGTCGGCCACATGGACGCCCCCCTCCCCCTGCACCGGCTCCAGCAACACCGCGGCGGTATGCGGGCCGATGGCCTCGCCCAAAGCCTCCAGGTCGTTAAAGGGCACATATTTGAATCCCTCCGGCAGCGGTTCGAAACCCTGCTGGTACTTGGGCTGCCCCGTGGCGGTGATGGTGGCCAGGGTGCGGCCGTGGAACGAATTTTCAGCGGTGATGAACTGGCACTTCTCGGGCCCGTATTTTTGTTTGGCATACTTACGGGCCAGCTTAATGGCGGCTTCGTTGGCCTCGGCCCCGCTGTTGCAGAAGAAAACCCGGTCACAGCATGAGTTTTGCGCCAGCAACTGGGCCAGCCGGGCCTGCTGTTCTATATAGTACAAGTTGCTCACGTGCAGCAGCGTCCCGGCCTGGGCCTGGACGGCCCCCACCACCGCCGGGTGGCAGTGTCCCAAGGAGTCCACCGCCAGACCGCCCACGAAATCCAGATACTGGTTGCCGTCGGCGTCCCAAAGGCGCGCGCCATGTCCCCGCACCGGAGCCAGGCCGAGACGTCCGTAAGTGTGCATCACGTATTTATCACTCAGGGCCATGATTTCCTTGGTGTTCAATTTTAAATCATCCTTTCGGGGATCAATCTTTTAAATAATATAATAACACCACGGCGTAACATCAAGGGTCACTTTACCACCATGGTACCCACGCCCCGGTCCGTGAACACCTCCAACAATATGGAGTGGGGCACCCGCCCGTCCAGGATGTGGGTGGTGCTGATGCCTTCCCGCAGGGCCGCCACGCAACACTCCACCTTGGGAATCATGCCCCCGTCGATAACGCCCCGGTCCACCAGGCCGGGCACTTCATCCATGGATATGGTGGAAATGAGCGAATCCCTGTTATTGCGGTCTGCCAGGATACCCTCCACGTCGGTGAGGATGATCAGCTTGTCGGCCTTCAGGGCCGCGGCCAGCACCCCGGCGGCGCTGTCAGCGTTGACGTTGAAGCTCTCGCCTTCCTCGTCTGCAGCCACCGGCGCCACCACCGGAATATATCCCTCCCGGATGACCGTCTCCAAAATGCCCGGGTTGACCCGGCGCACCTGGCCCACCCGGCCGATATCCACCAGTTCCTCGTTACCGTCGGGGGTGCGTACCCGGCCCAGCTTTTTTTCCGCCATCAACAAGCCGCCGTCCTTGCCGGACAGGCCTACCGCGCTGCCGCCGATGCCGTTAATCATGCCCACTATGTCCTTGTTTATCTTGCCTACCAGCACCATCTGGGCGATTTCCATGGTTTCGGCGTCGGTAACCCGCAGGCCGCCCACGAAACTGCTTTCCTTGCCCACCTTTTTCAGCATGCCGGTTATTTCAGGCCCCCCGCCGTGCACGATGACGGGATGCATGCCCACGTATTTCATCAGCACGGCGTCGGTGAGCACGGCTTTTTTCAGCTGGCAGTTCACCATGGCGTGCCCGCCGTACTTGATCACCACGGTTTTGCCGTAAAATTTCTTTATGTAAGGCAAGGCCTCCACCAGGATGCCCGCCTTTTCCATAGGACTGAGCACTGTCCTTTCCTCCTCTTGCGGGGGTTGGACCCAAACAAGTCAGGCCGGATGTGTCGGGCGAAAACCCTGCCCCGGCCCGGTTTAAGTCCTGCCCGTCCCGGACTTGTGCAGTTATGTTGCTGTTTCATCAAAGCGGATAATTTCCAATACGCATAAATCCGTCGCGGATTTATGCAGCCCTGCCCGGCCTGCCTCAGGGTCAGGTGCGGTAGCTGCCGTTAATGCGGACGTAATCGTAGGTGAGATCGCAGCCCCAGGCGGTGGCTACGCCGGAACCCTGCTGGAAGTCGATGGTAAACACCACCTCTTTTTGCCCCAGCACCCGGGAAGCCGCCGCTTCGTCGAAGGGCAGGGCGCCCCCGTTTTCCGCCACCTTGACGTCGCCCACGTATATGTCGACAGCGCCGGGATTAAAGGCGGCCCCGGAGTAACCTGCGGCGCACAGCACCCGTCCCCAGTTGGCGTCTTCCCCGAATACCGCCGATTTCACCAAGCTGGAGGAAGCCACCGCCTTGGCCGCCAGCCGGGCGTCCCGCCCGGTGGCCGCGCCCCGCACCCGCACTTCCAGCAGCTTGGTGGCTCCTTCGCCATCCCGGGCGATGGCCACGGCCAGTTTGCGGCACACTTTTTCCAGCGCCGCGCAAAACGCGGTGTAAGCCGGCCCCTCGCTTTCCAGGAGCGGGTTCCCGGCCGCGCCGTTGGCCAGCACAACCACCATGTCGTTGGTGCTGGTGTCCCCGTCCACGGTAATCATGTTGAATGTGCGCTCCACAACCCGCGCCAGCGCGCTTTTCAACAGGCCGGGCGCAATAGCGGCGTCAGTGGTGACGAACCCCAGCATGGTGGCCATGTCGGGGTGGATCATGCCCGAACCCTTGGCCATGCCGCCCACGGCGACGGTACAGCCGTCCAGTTCCACCGTCACCGCCGCTTCTTTGGTGAACAGGTCGGTGGTCATGATGGCTGCGGCGGCGCGCGCCCCGCCCCGGGGGTCCAGTTCCGCCGAAGCCCGGCGAATACCCTCAATAACTTTGTCCATGGGCATGGGCTTGCCGATAACTCCGGTGGAAGCCACCAGCACCTGGTCCCCGGGGATATTCAGCCGGCGTCCGGCTTCAGCGGCCATGTCCTCGGCGTCGCCCGGGCCCTGCGGCCCGTTGCAGGCGTTGGCGTTGCCGCTGTTCACAACCACGGCCCGGGCCATACCGTCTTCCAGGTGCCGCATGGTCACCAGCACCGGGGCAGCCCGTACCCGGTTGGTGGTGAACACGCCGGCCGCTGACGCCGGCCGGTGGGAAAACAGCAGGGCCACGTCTTTTTTGCCGTTTTTTATGCCCGCCGCCACGCCGGCGGCGCTAAACCCGTGTGGAGCCGTAACCCCGCCGGGTATTTCCCTGACATCGGTCATGGTAAATTAAATCCCTTCTTCCAACTTATTCTAAGAAAAGGGGCACACCCTGGCGGGTAATGTCCCCAGCGCAAAAATAGCCAAATTAATTTACAAAGTATATTTTTTACTAAAAATATTTCAAGCCACTGCCGCTGTATCCGTTATCATCACCCTTTACGGGTACAGTCCCGGCCTGTCGAGGCCGGTGGTTTCCGGCAGCCCGAACATCAGGTTCATGTTCTGCACGGCCTGGCCCGCCGCTCCCTTGACCAGATTGTCGATGGCGGAAATCACCACCACCCGGCCGGTGCGCGGATCCACCACGGGCGCCACGTCACAGTGGTTGGAACCGGTCACCGCCTTGGTCTGGGGCAACACACCGGGAGGCTGCAGCCGCACGAAATAATGGCTGCGATAAAATTCCTCGTATACCGACATGACTTGTTCCATGGTCATGTCCCGGTTCAATTTGGCGTAAACCGTGCTCAAAATGCCCCTGTTCATGGGCGTCAGGTGCGGGGTAAAGGATATTGCCATGCTGGTTCCGGCCATCGCCCCCAGTTCCTGCTCCATTTCCGGGGTGTGCCGGTGTACTCCCACGTTGTAAGCGCGGAAATTTTCGTTAACCTCGCTGAAATGAGTGCCCAGGGACAAGCCCCGGCCGGCGCCGGACACGCCCGATTTACTGTCGGCCACCACGGTGCCGGTATCAATAAGTCTTTTGTGCAACAGCGGCGCCAGCCCGAGAATTACGCTGGTGGGATAACAGCCCGGATTACCCACCAGGGAAGCGGTTTTTATTTCCTCCCGGTTAATTTCAGACAGGCCATAAACCGCCTGTTCAAGCAGCTCCGGGGCTTCATGCCCCACCTTGTACCACTGTTCATACACCGCCGGATCCTTGAACCGGAAATCCGCCCCCAGGTCGACAAGCTTTTTACCGCCGCCCAATACTTCCCGGGCCACGGGAACAGCGTATCCGTGGGGCAGGGCTGTGAACACAATATCGCATTCCCGGGCCAGAGCGGGAATGTCCAGTTCCCGGCAGTGCTGCAGCACGTGTTTGTACAAGTGCGGGTAAACCTCGCAAAAGGCTTTGCCGCCATAGCTTTGGGATGACAGCGCCGTCAGTTCCACCCCCGGGTGAGACGACAGAATGCGCACCAGTTCCGCCCCGGCATACCCGGTGGCGCCAACTATCCCGGCCTTGACTTTCATTTAATTCATCCCTCCCGAGCAACAATAAAAAAGCGCACTTATTCAGTCCCCTTTATGTGCGCTTTTTAATACTCTTATCCTTGAATCCGGCCATTAATATGGCCGGATATACTTTCCTAAGAGTATAAAATAATTATACATATGGTTGCATAAAAATACAACACTGAATGTGCACACTCACAGCTTTTTTTTCATAAATTACCTGTAAAACATATTTATTTGCCCACTTAAGGAGGAGATGTTCAACAATGCCCAATAACCAAAACATGTCGGTGAACCCATTAATTACCCTTATGCTGTTGATGGCCGCCAGCACCCCTGATCCCTCGGGCCGGTTAAACGACCTGGGCCGAGCGATAACCTCCATGCAGGACGCTATAAAGAGCATTAACACCGGGCTGGAGGCATTCCATACCCAAGTTTTGCCCATGTTCCAGCGCGACCCGAACAACATTTCCCGGTAAGCCGGGGTTTTTTTTGCCGGCGCCGCGCCGCAGCCGGTTGTCAGCGCCGCAAACAGCCCATTGTTTAACGCCGGCCCGTTCCGTGTCAATACAGCCCACGGGCCGTATCATATTGTTTTCACCCGCCGGGCCGCCGATTCCTGTCGCGCCCATGGTATGATATGATAAAAACAGCGTTAAGATAAACCGGGAAGCAGGTGACACAATGAGCAAAGAGCATGGAAACCGGCCCGTGGTGGTGGCCAGCTTTCTGAATCCCAACGAAGCGCATATTTTCAAGGGCCTGCTGAAAAGCGAAGGTATTGAGTCTTTCGTCTACCACGAGCGTTCCACCGTATACACCCCCATTGTGCTGGGCGGCATACGGGTGGCGGTGCGCGCCAAGGATTTGGACAAAGCCGAAGTTTTGCTGAAACAAATTAGTGACGTGCCGAACGAAAACGGTTCTTGATGCCTCGACCGTTTTTTTCCGGCCGGTTTATACAAACCGGTTTTTAATATCACTATATTTGTGATATAATATCACTAAATATGTGATATTGAGGTGACGTGTAATGCCCGCTGGTATGTTTCCTCTGGGTGGACCTGTTCCCCGGGAGGATATAGTGCACCGCGAAGATTTTTTAATATCCTTGATAAGCCGGCTTTCCGCAGGCCAAAGCATAATCCTTTCCGGCCCGCGCCGAATTGGGAAAACCTCGCTGGCCCACGAGGTGTTGAGGCGATTGAAGGAACAAGGGTATTATACCGGCACGGTGGATTTTTTCCGCATGACCGGCAAAAGAGACCTGGCCACCCACATTATCAACGCCTGCCTGGAGAACCGGACCGGCCTCGGCAAAACCATGGACGCCCTGAAAGACCGGGCGCGGGCAATAGCCGGAACGGCCAAACTGGCGGTTAAAATAGAAGACCTGGAGCTGATATTGGGTTTTCCCCAGCAAGAACCGGACGAAGAGAAATTGCTGGATTATGCCCTGGAACTGCCCGGCGTCCTTGCCGAACGGGACAATAAACAAATGGTGGTTTTACTGGACGAATTTCAGGACGCCGGGCGAATTGCCGGTAATGACATTTATAAAAGAATGCGCGCCCACTTCCAGGTGCAAAATAAAGTGGCCTACCTGTTTCTCGGCTCCAAGGAAGGCATGATGGAAACATTATTCGGGGATCGCAAGCAAGCTTTTTACAGGTTCGCCACCATGCTGCCCCTGCCGCCCATCCCGGAACAATCCTGGATCAGTTACATAACACACAAATTCAACAGCCGGGGCGTCGGGACCGACCGTGACAGTTTGGTCCAGATTATCGATAAAACAGGCGGACACCCGCAGGATACCATGCTGGTATGCTCGGAAATTTTTTACGCGCTGCTGGAAGCCGGGCAAAATAAATTGTCCCGGGAGATGGTCCGGTTGGGGTACGAACGGGCCATGCTCACTCTAACCCCGGTATTTGACGAAATGCTGGATGAAACAAGCCGCCCGCCCGCAGCCCGCAGAGTGCTGCGCAGCCTGGCCACGGGGGGCGGCATTTACAGCGGTGACAAGCACCCCAACGAAACAAAGCGGGCCGTTGACCTTTTGATTACCAAAGCCATCATTGAAAAAAAGAGCCGCGGTTCATATGCGTTTGTTGAGCCAATGTTCAAGGATTACCTGACCAGGGTATTTGCCTAATCAAATAGCCCGGTGGGCCATTATATCGGCAGCGGTTTTTGGAACTTACCTGCAAGCTCAATTTTCAATTTCGGGCGCCAGGGTTAACTCGAACCTTTCTTCAACCATTTCCTGGCCCCAAACTTGCATCGGCTGCTCGCCGGTTTTAACGAAACCCACCTTACTGTACATGTATGAGGCCGTCTGCTGGTCGCTGGTAGTCAGCAAAAAAATCTTTTTGTATCCTTTTTCCCGGCAAAACCGCAACGCCCCGTCAAGCATCCGCCAGCCCAGCCCCCGCCCCCGATACAGCGGGTGGATGATAAACCACCTGAGTTGGGCCGTCGTTTCCGCATAACCAAGAATAGCTATGGCGGCAACTGTAATCCCATCGTCGGTTTCTGCAATCCACAACCTGTCTTTACCGGGGTCATAGGACTCGGCAAAGGCCTGAAAAGTGCTGCATACATAACCTTCAAACTGATGATTGTAGCCACATTCCACGGCGTAAACAATCCCGTGCAGGTTAATAATGCTGCCGATATCACCGGGAAGCACGCCGTGCCGCAGCCGCACGTTGTCCACCGGCAGGGGTCCGGCGCGTTCACCGGTTAATATCTTATGTATTGATTTCATGCAGTGCACAAGGTTCAACTGCTGTTCCGCCGGAAGCTTGTCTATCAAACTCTCAATTTGTCGGTTGGAGGTTTGGGCCAGTTCGGCCAGCACCCGGCGACCTTTTTCCGTTACGTATATCATGTTGGAACGCCCGTCAGAGCTGGATTTTTGTCTACAAATCAGGTTTTGTCGCTCAAAGCCCTTGATAATCCGGCTGAGATAACCGGCGTCCAGGTTCAAAAGTGCAATGAGCTTTGTGGCGGTACAGTTGTCAACCCGGCTTATTTCCAATAATACCCGGGCTTCGGCCAGGGAAAAAGAACTGTTTAGGATATGCCGGTCCAGCACTCCGATAATATTGGTATAAAACCGGTTAAACTGCCTGATATTCTGAACAATACCACTGTTAGGAGCCGCCATCCCAATCCCCTCCTTCAGGTTATTAGGCAAAGGCTACCATATAATAGTTGACGATGTCAACTAAAATTGACCGGGTATTTCCTTTTTTAGAGTCGGAATTTTTTCCACTCAATAAATATCATAAAATGTTTGTAGAAAAACAGTATCTGATTTTATATCAGATTAAGGATCAGACTGTGTATGTAGACTATATTGTGGATTGCGGGCAGGATTATGGGTGGCTGGTACGGTAGATTTCAGCTCCGGGCCAGGCAACCGCGCATGTGCAGGAAAACCTCGAAAGGATCGGCGCTCACCACCGAAGCGGCGTAAAGTTCCATGCCCCCGAAGTCGGCGGTGCGTCCGGCGGCGTCACCCCGGTCCACTATCCTGGCCACCAGCGGAAAACCAACCCAATCCTCCTGCGT
>JAKSCU010000331.1 GCA_022360435.1 Bacillota bacterium | reverse complement strand
GAGACTTGGGGCTTCTGATACGGCGTGTATGTAATCGTGACGGGGACATGCATGGGCAGCGATAGGCTCGGGAAAAAAACAGCAGTTGGCTTCATATGGGCGCTGAGCCAAACGGTGGCAGGGCGCGTAATCAATATTGCAGGGCACATTCTGCTCGCATGGCTTCTTGCACCAACAGATTTTGGATTAATCTCACTAGCATACACCGCATTAGTGTTTGGCAGCGTGCTTCAACGTGCCGGCCTGAATTACGTACTGGTCCAGCGCCAAGCCACATTGTCAGAATGGCAAGATGCCGGTTTATGGCTGGGCTTTGCATTTGGCCTGATCGCTACCTTGCTACTTGTAGCTGCCGCCCCGCTAATCAGTTCGCTTTATGATGAGCCTGCGCTTCTCGGGCTCATCTTATTACTGTCTGCCGTCCCATTGCTAGATGGTCTAGCCGTTGTGCCCAACGCGCGTCTCCAAGTGGACTTAAGGTTCCGAGCCATTGCGATCGTAAACTTCGCCTACACTGCGACTCATATTGTTGTCGCGGTATTGCTTGCTTGGCGTGGTATGGGTGCCTATGCATTTATCGTGGGGCATGTCGCAGCAATAGCCCTTCGATCAATACTTTTCTGGTTCATCGCGCCAGTAGCAGTTCGTTTCCAACTCGGTATTGCGAAATGGCCTTCAATGATCCGCGATGGAGCCAAGCTAGTCCTGTCAGGACTATGCACCAACCTCATGTTCCAAGCCGACTACATCGTTTTAGGGATCCTGCACTCATCGACCTCTGTAGGCCTTTACTACTTCGCTTATAGACTTTCGACCCAGTCAATCCAGTTGATATCAACCAGCCTATCTAATGTTTTGTTCCCTGCTTTCTCGAAATTACAAGAAGACAAGGGCCGCCAGTATGCAGCCTTTTTAAAATCAGCTTCATTATTGGTTTATATCGTAACGCCGATCTGCTTCATACAGGCTGCGATCGTCCCTCCTGGGATCCGCCTAATCTTTGAGTCTAAGTGGTACCCATCGATACCGATGTTACAGATTCTGTGTATTGGAATGGCATTCCGAGTTCTATATCCTATATCAAATAGTATGCTGCGTGCTTGTGGCAGGTTTACCTTGCACATGGTCCTGTCAATGATTTCGGCGGGCATTTTTATCTCTGCAGTCACAAGCATGGCATTTATAGGGGATGGGGTTTACGTCGCAATTGGTGCTAGCGCCGCTTTTGCGATATTGGGCCCAGGCATTCTTCATCAAGCCTTCTTAAGCGTTGGGGGTTCATTCATGGATGTTTGCCGTGTACTATTCCGGCCAGTGTTGTGCAGCATAGCCGCCATGATTATTGCAATGCTTGCCAGCCAGTATATGCATCAGCTTGGCCTTTCTTCAGCCGGCAATCTCTCTCTGACTTTCCTGGCAGGTGCATCGGCCTACCTGCTAGCGAGTTGTTGTTTGATGCGGCGGCAGCAAGTAGAATTAATCAGGGTATGCGCCCAACTCATCAAGAGGCAACGCCCCCACGAGAATTAGTGCTTCAAGGACCATGTTATGTTAGCCCGACCAAATTTCTTAGTAATCGGTGCCGCTAAATCGGCGACAACAAGTCTTTGTCACATTCTCGGGCAACACCCCGAAATATTTATGAGCACCCCCAAGGAAACAAATTTCTTCGCGCATGATAACGAGTACGCGAAGGGCATTGACTATTACAATCACTACTTTGAAAACGTCCAAGGTGAAATCGCTATTGGTGAGGGCAGCCCGACTTATACCTATTGCAACATTTATCCCAATGCGGCAGCGCGGATAGCCGAACACTTGCCACATACGAAGCTAATTTATATCGTGCGTAATCCGTTAGACCGTGCCAGATCACACTGGCTTCAAGTCGTCTCGAATGGGCACTTCACACCACGCTCGCTAGCAGATGGCTTCCGTGCCTCGCCGCGCTGTATTGATGCAAGCCTTTACTGGTCACAACTTAGTGCTTTCCGTGAATATTTCTCTGATGACAGATTCTTGATTCTGTTTTTCGAGGATTTCGCTACGAATCCGACTGGAATATTGCGGCGGTGCCTTACATTCCTCGGCGTCAATGACAATCATGACATGTCCAGCTATCTCGAAAGGCGGAATACAACTAGTGAGAGCTACCAGGATCGACGCGCAACACGCTTACTCCGCCAAATCCCTTCACTCTCAAGCCTAGGCATGAAACTGCCGATCTCAATCCGGACTGCTGCCCGCACACTGTTTCGTAAAAAAATGAGCCCGCACCAATCTCCATGGGATTCTGAGACTTGGCAATGGGTTCGGAACCAGGTGGAAGACGATGTAAAGCTCTTCTTAGATTATGTGGGAAAACCAAGCGATTACTGGAATCTCGACTGGCGCGGAGAAAACAATCTTAACTCCTCCTGAACAATGGTCCGCAATCCGACGAGATTGCATTTGCAATTGCAGCGATTGGTAAGGTTACTGCATTAACCACGCATGCCAACCCTAGACCCACAAATTTTAGTACTCCTTTTATCATTTGCGGTCGTGTTTCACGCCGCCATCCTTGTCATTGGAGTTAAGCAGAATGTATTGCCTTGGCTCGTGGTAGCATTTCTTCTGGCTGAGCGTTTTTCGCGCGCTGAAGATCTCAGCTTCATTTTTGCAATGAAATATGTTCGGGTCTATATCACAGTGCTCACGTTTGCCACCGGGGTATTGATCTACCGATATCTTCGGTTTGGCCGCGCGGGGATAGCATTCCTCTTATTCACCTCAGTGTATTCTTTGAGTGCTCTCTGGAGTACATATCCCGGGTCAGGCCTATTTCACAAAGGACTGCACTGGATCG
>JAKSCU010000244.1 GCA_022360435.1 Bacillota bacterium | reverse complement strand
TCATGACCCACTGCAGGTCTTTCATTTCCGGAATCCGGTGGATAATCATTCCGGACCCGATTATATGGGTATCCAAAACTTCATCCCGCAGCTCGGCGCCGTTGGTTGACTTCCTAATCCGGATAGCGCCGCTGGCTACCTGGTCCGGAAAGCGTTGTTCAATCAGCTTTTCATACACTTCCGGCGTGCCAAGCCCCGGTTGCACCACCACTAAAATGTTCAAGGGGTTGAAATTAGACATATAAAAAGACACCTCATTCATGGTTATTTTCCCGGCTGTTAACCGGTAGAGGCATCCGTGCTACCGTGCTGCTGTTTGCCCGTGGCTAAGTGTTCAATTGTCCGTCATGGGATTAAACCATTAACTATTATAATGGCCGAGTATTTTAAGCAACCGGATGCTCAACTGCACCTGAAACCGGTCTTCGTTTCGGGAAAGATCGAAACTCGTCAACTCTTCCACCCTTTTTAAGCGATACCTTAACGTGTTGATATGGAGGAAAGCGGCTCTGGCCGTCTCGCTGAAGCCGCATTTATTCTCCAGGAACAACTCCAGGGTCCAGAGTAAGTTGGTGTTGTGCTCCCGGTCATATTTCAATAGCGGGCTCAACATGGACAGCGCATATTCATTGAGCTGCCGCTTATTCCCGGACTCCCATAAAATGGCGTATATACCCAGATTCTCAAAACTCGTGGCCACATTATTTTTGCCCAGATCCTTTAATATGTCCGCCGCTTTCCAGGCTTCTTCGAAAGAATGGCGATAATCCGAAAACTGAAGGCATACCCGGCCCCAAACAATATTGGCCTGGTAGCCGGTTAAATTTTTTTGCATCCAATCACGGACCCAATTGGAAAAAGTGGCGTAGTTATTTGACTCTTCTATAAATTCTGAAATATTAAGCACCACCACCACCCGGTTTTTGCGTATTGCCACTAGGCTGCCGGGGAAAAAACGGTTGATTAATTTGTTTATATCCGTTTTGACAAATTCGAAAACTTCGTTGTCGATACCGGTTTTTGCGCCGGGTTGCCCCGGATTGATCAAATCCAACACGTATATCTGATGTGGTTTTTTTAAATCAAATCCCAATTTCATGGCTCGGGCCTGGACCTGTTCCCGCTCCGGTTCTTCACCGGAAAACAATTCACCCAGCAAATCGCCTTTAAGTCTTAATTCGACTTCCAGGGCCGATTCTTGTTTTAAATAATCAAGGGCGCAAAGGGTACAGGCATGTTCTATGGTCAATAAATCCAATTCTGAAAACTCACCATCTTCTTTGACCAGCAGGTATCCCCAGCATTTGGCTCCGGTCATGACGGGAGCGATAATCCAGGATTGTCGTTCATAATTTTCCATCCAAAAAGGGAGCCTGGTAATGGTTTTAAAAGTTGCTTGTTTCAGCGGCGCGCCAATTTCCGGAACCCGTTTGGACAGGTATTCTTGCAGTTTTTGGCGCAATATATCAATTTGTATGTGACTGGTGATACCGGTCCAGCACATGGCGGGGATATTCAAAAAGCTATCAAAGATCACGGTTTGAGCACCAACAATGTCGCTTAGAGTTTCGGAAATCTCTTGAACGCCTTTCCCCTCCAACATTAAACTGGTCATTTTACGATTCAAGTCGACCGAATTCTGCTCAGCCAGCATAGTCTGCAGATTTTTGGAATTCAACTTAAAGTTGATATCATAAAAATC
>JAKSCU010000377.1 GCA_022360435.1 Bacillota bacterium | reverse complement strand
TGGACGATCTCGTGCCGCACGTAGACCGGAGCGCCGTACGCCTCGAGCGCACGCTCCACGATGTCGATGGCCCGTACGACGCCGGCGCAGAAGCCTCGCGGCTGCGCCAGCAACACCTTCAATGTCCTGTCTTTTTGGGTCAATTCGTCCAGTCCCCATGGTTTTGCCGCCGCCATGGCGGCATTATTCATGCCTGATTTCTGGAAAATAAGGACGAATGACAGCGAGTTGAAGGGAATTCAGGTGGTTTTCTCCGCGATCGACGATTTGGCGGTCGGTATGCGGAACATTCGGTTTCTCGAACTGAGGGCAACTCGCCCGTGAAAGCCGCGCCAACGAATTGCCGGTGGAACATAAGGGTTGTTATACTCCGCCCGCGATTCGATCCACCCATTGGAAAATGATTGGGATGAAGGTTCTCGTAACGGGCGCCACTGGTTTCGTTGGTTCGGCGGTGGCGAGGGCCGCCCACAAGCGCGGACACGAAGTACGGGTGCTGGCGCGGGCGGGCGGCGATCGCCGGAATTTGCTCGGACTCGACGTCGAAATTGTCGAGGGCGATCTCAACGATGTTGCCAGCCTGAACAAGGCTTGCAGCGGTTGCGGCGGGCTGTTTCACGTCGCCGCCGACTACCGGCTTTGGACCCGGGACGTCGAAAAAATGCTGCGAACCAATGTCGATGGGACGCTTGATCTCCTGAAATCGGCCATGGACAAGGGTGTCTCCCGCATCGTCTATACCAGCAGCGTCGCCACCCTCGGGCTTAACGCGGACGGCGAACCGGCGAACGAGGATACGCCCGTTTCCCTCTCCGATATGATCGGCCCTTACAAAAGGTCGAAGTTTCTGGCCGAAGAGGCGGTGCGAAAACTGGTAACCGAAACCGGCGCGCCCGTCGTCATCGTCAATCCCTCGGCGCCCATCGGCCCCCGCGATATCAAACCGACACCGACCGGCCGCATGGTTGTCGAAGCCGGAAGCGGCAAGATGCCGGCCTATGTGGACACGGGCCTGAACGTCGTCCATGTGGACGATGTCGCGGAAGGGCACCTCTTGGCGCATGAAAAGGGCGAAATCGGAGAGCGTTACATACTGGGCGGCGAGAATCTGGGCCTCAAGGATATCCTCTCCATGATCGCCGGGCTGTGC
>JAKSCU010000314.1 GCA_022360435.1 Bacillota bacterium | reverse complement strand
TATTCATTCTGGCTACAACTGAGCCTCACAAGCTCCCTGTAACCGTGCTGTCAAGGTGTCAGAAGTTTGAGTTCAGGAGGATTACGGTTGAGAGCACAGTGGACAGGCTTAATAAAATCGCGGACGCCCAAAACATAAATCTGGACCCGGAAGCTTCCCGGCTGATGGCCAGAATGGCGGACGGGGCCCTCAGGGACGCAATAAGTCTCCTGGACCAGTGCATGTCTATGGGACAGGAGAAAATATCCTATCAGGATGTTATTTCGGTTGTGGGTATAGTAAATGATACATTCATTTCAGATGTGGTGAATGCTGTCACTTCCAGGGACATGGAAAAGCTTCTCTGCCTTGTTGACCGCCTGGTAATGGATGGGAAAGATATCCTTCAGTTTGTTCAAGACCTTGTCTTATACTACAGAAACCTTTTGATATGCAAGATAAGTAAAACCCCCGGCGAAGTTGTAGAAGCCTCGGGGGAAATGCTGGAGATTATGAAAAAGCAGGGTGAAAGTATAACCCGGGAGGAAGGTGTATACATAATTAAGGAGCTTTCCGCACTTGAACCCGGTCTGAAATGGTCATCCCACCCCAGGATACTTCTTGAGGTTTCACTTGTACGTATTTGCGAAAACTATATCAATCCTGAAAACCACAATCTGCTGGAGAGGCTTTCAGTACTGGAAAGAAAGGTGAACAGCAGCAGCTCTGTACCGGAAGCTGTCCCCATAAGAAAAGGCATCACTGAAAACCCTCCTAAGCCTTACGAAAATGCCAACGAGAAAAAAACAATCCCCAAAAAGGCTGAGAAAACAGATAATAAAAAGAGCAAATCTGTTTCTGCCAGCAAATGGAACGATATACTCAAGGAGCTTAAAAGCCTGGGCAGGATAGCCTTATATACCAACCTGCTTGGGACAAAAGCGGTGGAGCTGGATAACGGTGCCTTTGGTATCATATTCAGCGGGGATAATAGCTTTAACAAAATGCTTGTATCAAAGGCAGAAAATATCGGAGTGCTGGAAAACCTTGTATCTAAGGCGATTGGCAGAGAGGTTATAGTCAAATGCCTTGATGAAGACAGCTGTACATTTCACCAAAGCACTCAAAAGGAAGAAAAGGACGATTTTTTGCAAAAGGCTGAAGACCTGGCAAAGAAGCTGGACATTCCGCTGAACATAATAGATGAGTAGCATTAACCAGCACAACCGGCTATTTTTACAAAGTAGCATTAAAATACTTGTATACACCTAAAAAATTACTATATAATAATCATAAAGCAATTTTTGAATGCATTAACTATTAATAGCAAAGTAATTACCCTATTTTAAAGGAAAGTTACGTTAGGAGGCAATAGTATGGCAAAAGGTGGATTCCGCGGATTCGGCGGTACGAACATGGGCAATCTTATGAAGCAGGCACAAAAAATGCAAAAGGACATGGCAAAGCTTCAGGAGAGCCTGGAGGGTATGACCGTCGAGGCTACCGCTGGCGGCGAAGCTGTAAAAGTAGTGGTAACGGGCAAGAAAGAGGTTAAGGAAATTACCATAAAGCCCGAGGTAGTAGACCCTGATGATGTAGAAATGCTTCAGGACCTGGTTTTGGCTGCAGTGAACGAGGCCATGAGAAAAGCGGAAGAAATGTCCAGCGGTGAAATGTCCAAGATTACGGGTGGACTGGGCGGTCTGCCCGGCATGTTCTAAGCTGGAAACAAGTTAAACGAAACGGAATTTTTTAAACTGATTTTTCCCGTTTTGACAGAAAGGTGAAGATTTATGGGTTTCTTTGC
>JAKSCU010000253.1 GCA_022360435.1 Bacillota bacterium | reverse complement strand
GCAACCGGGTCGTCGGGCTGGACCCCTCGCCGGAGATGCTGGAACAGGCCAAACGCCGCGCCGAGGCCCGCGGCCTGGAACTGGAGTTTCTGCAGCGCGGGGCGGAGGCCACCGACCTGCCGAGCGCCGCCTTCGATGCGGTCTCGGCGGCGACCTGCTGGCACTGGTTCGACCGGCCGCGCGCCGCAGAGGAGTGCGCCCGGGTGCTGAAGCCCGGCGGCCTGCTGTTGATCGCCGCCATGGACTGGCACACCACGCCCGGCAGCGTGCTCGAAACGTCGGTGGAGCTGATCACCGAGCACAATCCGGCCTGGGCCAAAGGCTCCAGCTATGGCTTCGATCCCAATTGGGGCTGGGAGCTGCTGCACCACGGCTTTACCGTCGAGGGCGCCTTCGCCTACGTCGAGCCGATCGCCTACAGTCACGAGGCCTGGCGCGGACGCGTTCGTGCCTCTGCCGGGGTCGGCGCCTCGCTCACGCCCGAAAAGGTGGCCGCCTTCGATGCCGCGCACCAGGCGCTTCTTGCCGAGCGCTTCCCGGCGGACCCCCTGGCGGTCGAGCATCGCATTTGTGCGCTGCTCGCCCGCAAGCGCGGCTGAGCCGCAAACGGAAGCCGGAGCCTAAAGAATGCTGTCCTGCAGGGCCCGCATCTTGGCGACGAAGGGGCTGGTCGTCAGCCGATCGAGCGCTTCTTTGTATATCTCGATCTGAGCGTGAAGCCGCTCGCTCGAGCCCTGTACGCCGTTCAACGCGGTGTCCAGACTTGAAGCGTTGTGCGTGTGATTTCCCATTGTCCCGATCCCTTCCTGGTGGGTGATATCCATCGTGGATAAGGCTGTACGGCGCTGTCGATGGCCCGGATCAGGATTTTTTGCACACAAATTTTTCGTGTTTATCGTCTTGATCGTGTAACCGACATCGTTATCCCCCAAAGGTGATAATAAAACTATAGAAAATACGCGATACAGAGAGCCTTGTGGTAGTATTATACGACGATTATCAAGTATACTTTTGTACATATCATGATTTTTACAGTTAATTAGGCAGCCTTACCTACTTTCACCCAATCTTCTACTGCTCTTTACTAGAGCGAGCTGACCATCGAGTGACTTTAGGATGTAGAGCGCCGACGCAGGCGGCTGACGTGAAGGGAATGCCAATGATCAAGAAATTCGCCCGGGACGCCAAGCGCGTCGACAACAGCTTCAAGCAGATGGTCGACGATAT
>JAKSCU010000412.1 GCA_022360435.1 Bacillota bacterium | reverse complement strand
TTTCTTTGCCAAATCAATCCTTCAGTTGGCGTCGCACCGTTTCACTTCTCCAAAACGTCCAATTTATCATCTTACCGATGCGGCGCGTTGCTCGCAGACCACTTTGTCCACTGCAAGCATAGAGCCTACAATAACGAGCTTGCCTGGTTTTTTCGAAACTTATGGAAGTGACATGAATCAGCAGTCCGCTACGGTCAATGACCAGACGCTTCCCGACGTACAGGGAAGCCCCGATTCCCGCCGTATCGCCATCGACAAGGTGGGAGTCAAAGGGATTCGTTACCCGATCACCCTGCGCTGTCCCAAAACTGGCGGCGAGAAGCATACGGTCGCGACAGTAAGCATGTACGTGGGCCTACCTCATTATCAAAAGGGCACACACATGAGCCGCTTCCTCGAAGTGCTCAACGAGCACCACGATCAGCTTCGCAGCGACCGCATTATGTCAGTCTGCCGCGCAATGAAGAACCGCCTCGAAGCCGAAGAAGCCCATCTTGAGCTCGACTTTCCGTACTTTATCGACAAGCAGGCTCCGGTCACCGGTCAGGCGGGGAAGCTTGACATTGACGTCAGCTTCGAGTGCTCCAGCAATGATCATGACGATTTCGTCATGGGTGTGCGCGTGCCGGCGACAAGTCTCTGTCCGTGCTCCAAAGAAATCTCCGCCTACGGCGCGCACAACCAGCGCTGCGAGATGGAAGTGAAAATTCGGACGAAGAAGGGGCAATATCTCTGGATCGAGGAGCTTTTCGAGATCGTCGAGCAAGCGGCCAGCACACAGGTATTCGCTGTGCTCAAGCGGCCGGACGAAAAATGGGTGACGGAAGCGGCTTACGACAACCCCAAGTTTGTCGAAGACATCGTACGTGACCTCGCCGCCGGACTCGACGCCGACGATCGCATCGTCTGGTTCCAGGTGCACAGCGAAAACTTCGAATCGATCCACAACCACAACGCCTACGCGTTCATTGAGCGCGACAAGCGCGAGTAGATCTGGTTGAAAAAGTTCCCGGAGCGGTCAGCACGACTCAGATCGTTGCTTCGGTTACGCGCAGCACTTCTTCCACAGTCGTCTTACCGGAAGCTACTTTCTTAAATCCGTCCTCCCGCAACGTCACCATACCACGCTCGATGCATGTTCGGCGAAACTCGGTGACATTTGGATTGCCCGCGATTTTGTCGCGCATGTTGTCGTCGAGGATGAGCAACTCATACAAACCGCTTCGCCCGGAGTAGCCGGTGTTGCGGCATTTGTCACAGCCCTCGCCCTGCCAGATTTCCGACGTTGACAGACCGTGCATTAGCAGGTGATCCTCCGTCGTCGGATCCGGTTTGACCTGTGTCTTACAATGTTCGCAGATACGTCGCACAAGGCGCTGTGCGAGTGTCGCGTTGACCGCCGAGCCGATCAGGTAGGGTTCGACGCCGATGTTGATTAATCGTGTGACCGAGCTTGGCGCGTCGTTGGTGTGCAAGGTTGAGAGCACGAGGTGACCGGTCAGCGACGCCTGAATGGCAATTCGTGCTGTCTCGGTGTCGCGAATCTCACCGACCATAATCACGTCCGGGTCCTGTCGCAGCAGAGCTCGCAGCGCCGCAGCAAAGCTCATGCCAATGCGGTCCTGCACCTGAGTCTGGCTGATGCCGTTCAAGTGATACTCAACCGGGTCTTCCACCGTCGAGATGTTCAGCTTATAGCGATCCATCTGGCCAAGCGACGCATACAGCGTGGTCGTCTTACCCGAACCGGTCGGACCAGTGACCAGGATAATTCCATGTGGCTGCTTGATTTGGTTTTTCCACATCAGCAGCGTGTCTTCATTCATTCCCAGATCGTCGAGATCAACCTGAATCGAACGTGTATCGAGGATACGCAACACGGCCTTTTCGCCTTGCGCGGTCGGCAGCGTTGAGAGGCGCAGATCGAGCTTGCGACCGTGCACCATCGCGCGAATACGCCCGTCCTGAGGCAGACGACGCTCGGAGATATCGAGGTTGGCCATGATCTTCAGACGTGAGATCATGGCCGCGTGCATGTGCAGCGGCGGGCTCATCGCGTCGAACAGCACACCATCGATGCGATAGCGCACCTGCAACTTCTTTTCCTGAGGCTCGATGTGAATATCCGACGCGCCTTCCTTGACCGCA
>JAKSCU010000421.1 GCA_022360435.1 Bacillota bacterium | reverse complement strand
CTGGCCGCCATGATACAGGGCCGGGTTGAAGCGGTTCCTGGCCGTGTTACTGTCGGCTGTGCGGTGACGACCAGTGTGCGTCCATATGTCACGTGGGTTTGTACCCATCCGGTGGAAACGCGACGATCGCACGCCCGATAATGCTTTCGGCCCGATAATCTCGCACCCTGCCGCTACCGTGATTTTCTGCTACATCGCTTGTAAATCTTCTTTCTACCGGGGCTTGACACGCCGGCTATGGTACGGTAGATTTATGGGTAACGTTTACCAAACAGTATTCGAATCGTTTTTCAAGGTGGCCGATGCGGACGGTCGAAGACAGAGCGGGCACGCGGCGAAGTCACTCAAGATGTTGGGTGGGCCGCGCGATGACGACTCAAGAAAGGCGATTCGACCATGGCCGATCCTCTGCTGATTCTCGGGCCCGGCGGCGACTACAGCCGGCAGTACCACGTGCAAGGCATGCGCATGATTCGTCAACAAGCTCAGCAGCAAGCTGTTGCCGGGCGGGTTGGTGGGGCGTTCGACAGCTCCTCCGATACCGAATCGGCAGGGTCGTTCGCGAGTTGGGAAGGCGCGGGAAACAGTACTGGGAACAGTACTGGGAACAGCGGGGGGCAGCGACAGCAGGGCGGAAAGCAGGCGCGGCATCAGCAAAAGGCGCGACGCGCCGTGACGGATCGCTACGAACAGGCGCCACATCCTTCGGTCGGAGCAGCGAATCCTGCGGGCGTGTACAGCTCCGGCGGGGCGCTGGCCGCGGCAGGTTCGCGGTTGGCGTTGCTTCAGGCCATCGACGCCTGGTTCGACACGCAGCGCCGTGCTCTCAGCAAGCTTGCCACCCAGGAAAGCAACTTGCGCAGTGCGCTGATCGCGGCTGCGAGAACCACAAACCCCGCCGGCGCGGAGCGTGTTGGCGACAAGCTTGTCGAGAAGATCGACAATCGAGTCGGCTCGCCCGCGCAGGCAACACCCTCGGAGATTGGCAATGTCGCTGAACCTCACACCCAAGCAACTCAAGATCCTCACCCTGATTCGCGAAAGCCGACTCACACGTGGCTATTCCCCCACGATGCAGGAGTTGGCCGAAGAGCTCGGCGTCAGCAAGGTGACCGTCTTCGAGCACGTCGAGGCCCTTATCAAAAAAGGAGCGCTGATCCGCGACAAGAACAAGGCGCGCTCTTTGGAGCTTCCCCCAGGCTTACAGTTGCCGGATGAAGAAAGTCGCACCCGCCTGCCGCTGATCGGTTCGATCGCGGCCGGTTCGCCGATCGACGCTGTTGAAGACCGCGAGCACCTCGATCTCGAGTCGCTTTTCGTTCCCCGCCGCGGCAAGGCCGATCTGTTCGTGCTGGAAGTGCGCGGCGACTCGATGATCGAAGAACACATCCGCGCAGGCGACTACGTCG
>JAKSCU010000600.1 GCA_022360435.1 Bacillota bacterium | reverse complement strand
CTTCAGTTTTTTTTAAATAATCACCGGCAATTTGAAGACCTACTCTTTTCTCGTAAGTTGCTGTTAAACGGGCATCTTCTTTTTTTCCCCAAACATGCCAGTCAAACCAACCCTGCCCACTTCTTAACTCTTTAATTCTTTTTTCTTCATAATCGGGATCTAGGTATTTTTTAACATCATCACCGCCACCTTTAAAACCTATGTTTGACTTTTTTCCTTTAAAGGTAAGCGCATTATTAACAACAGAGCTTTTGTGCATTAAATCTAACAAGTCAGAGGAGTTCTTTTGATTTTGAGAAGTGACTTGATCTTTATTTTTTTTCTTGGCATGTGCAGGTTGAAAACCCACCATAGATGAACTTTTAGAAATTACTGGATTCATTTTTACTTCCTTTCTTTTTATAAACTTTTAATATTATTGTTTAACCTTGTAGATTCTCTGGAGTCTTTTCCATACAAAATATTGCTGATTCCAAGCGCTTTTGAGTAGTAATCAACTGCTTGTTCTTTACTTTCAAGCTTTTGTGAGGAATAACCCAGTTTGCTTAATGCGTCAATATATTCTTGATTATGCTCACCATGTTTTTCACGGTGCATAGACAGGTATTGTTCATGATATTTAACTGATTTTTCATAATCTTCCGAGTTGTAAAATTCTTCTGCGCATCTGCTTACTATGATGGGATAGAAACCAAAACTCTTGTTTTTATCGTTATTTACCACTTTTTCAAAAGCGCTTGCAGCCTCAGCAAATTTTTCTTCTTCTACCAGAATATCAGCAGCTTTTATCCAGGTTTGGGCCAGGTCATAACTTTCTTTGGGTTCCGGAGAAACTCCTGTTGATTCTAAAATATTTATGCCTTTTTCTTTATATTCTGCTGATTTAAGATAATTACCTCCATCATAAAAAGCTTCTCCCAGGAGTTTATTTATTTTGGTTTCTTCTTGAGGATCTTTTTCCTGTGACTGTTCTACTTCTTTTAAGGCTGATTTGTAGTATTCACAAGATTTGTAAGGTTGCCCTTCTTTTAAGTAATGTTCTCCTGCATATAAATTAAATTCTTTTTTTGAACCAAGCCCTGAATAGCTCTTATCAAGTGAGCCTATAGCCTGATCTTTTTCCTCTGTGATTACTTTATCAGCTTCCAGAACTTTTTTAAGATAATAAATTGAGCTTCTAAAAAGTTCGTCAGATTTTCCTTTATTTTTTTCTTTATAACCTGATTCACATTTTACCTGTCCAAGTTTTAGACAGGCTTGTGTTTTATCGGGTGAATCAATAGTTTCTTTGGTTTGTAGAGCGTCTGAAAAGTATTTATCTGCTTTTTCAGGTTCATTATTCCTTTTTAATGACTCTCCAGCTTTGAATAATAAATCTCCAAGCAATGAATCTTCCACTTCTTTTTGTTCATATGTTTTTAAAAAGCTTTGCCTGTTTTCAATAGCTTCTGTATAATTACTTGCTGCCATTGAATAATTGCCTTTTGCATAGTATTCATCTCCTTTTCTTTTATTTTCATTAGCTTCAAAGTAATTTTGATTATTTTCTCCTACTGCAAGAATCTCTGCTCCATTGGTCTTTTTTTGCATTAATAGATTTTTTAAGCTAAATACGATGTTGGCATTTTCAATATCTCTTTGAAATTCTTTATTAATTTCATCAGCTTCTAAATCCCTTTTCATCTCATTAACTTCCAGTTTGGCGCTTAATCCTGCTCCCGCGTCAAAATTAACCGGTTTTTGGATGAACTCAATCATTTCACTGCTGTTTTCTGATTTTTTATCAGTTTCAAACTTCTTTAGTCTTGATTTTTCAGTATAAGCCTCTGATAAAGCTACTTGTAAATCTTCTTTTATCCTTTGAATTTGACTACTGTTATTTTGTTTAGACTTTTCGCCAAATTTTGGTCTTTCTCCATTCATTATTGCTTTAAAGAATTTTCCGGGCTTTCGGTATTCTATTCTTTCTGTTTGTTGCGCATTATCACTTCCCGTTAAAATCTTAAGATCCTTATTAACTTTTTTATTAATTTCTTCCTCTTCTTCCTTTGACAAAAACACTTCAGAATTAACAGACGAGGTATGTTGACTTTTAACCTGTAAAGAATCTGCCACTGCCTGACCTATTTTCTCTTTTATAGAAGCCATTGTTTGCTTATATTCACTTTCGCTTTGAAAATCCAGATCTGTTAATTTGGTTTCATTCTTTTGAATTGCCTTGTTGTGTAATATGCTGGCCTGATTTTCAATTAAATCTTTTAAAGGAGGAATTCCTATTTTTTCAGGAGATATTTCCTTCTTAATATCATTTATGCTTTTATCTGATTTTTCAGCTAAAAAACTAATATATCTGTCTTTTGTGGGTTTATCCTTAAGCTTGTCGTTTATTGAGTTATCAAAAGCTGACTCATTATACCAGGGTTTTCCAAACAGCTCGCTTTTAAAGAAGTCCTTGCCTCTGAAGGAAACATGACTAGGCAGGCTTGTTTCAGGTTTTACATTCTCATCATTGCTGATTTTCTTTAAGTAAAAATTAATTGCAGCTTTTTGATTTTCAATATCCTTTAATCTTTGAAGTGATTCCTGGCTTGTGGGGTTGTTTTTTCTAATTTCCTTTGCTTTTTTATAGTTTAAATCATTTAAACAATTCATTGTCTTTTTGAAAGTCTCAGTATCATTTAATTGTTGAATGATATCCTTTGTTGACTCACCTTTAGAGAGATTTTTTATTTGCTTAACTATATTTTGAGACTTGTCAGGTTTTCGGTTAACATTGTTATAAGCCAATAATGACTTACTAATATCAAAATTTGTCAACTCAGAAGGTTTTTCTTTGTCAGGGCTTGTTTCAGTAGTAGATTTATCTAGCTTTTTAGTATCTATAAATGGATTAATCGCTCTTATATTACTCATTTAGTACTCCTAAAGATTGTATAATTCCAAAATTTTCATCGAAGTTCAGCCATAGCCGGATTATTTTATTTTTTTTGAACTTTTATATTAACATTATGTATAAATTTAACTCATAAAATAACTTATACTTAAGATAAAAGATTACATCAAAAGTAATACTATCGGCTTATAAATTTTGTTTTTTCTTAAAATAATTTTACATTTTTAGAAAAAGCATATAAATTTGAATAAAAATTGAAAATAATACTTTAAGAAAAATAATCATAAAAAACAAAAATTCTTAAAATTTTAAAAGCAACCAAAATAATTTGATTGCTTTTTATACTTCCGGCATGGTTCAAACAAATTTTTAAAGTTCTCTATCTACTTCTTTGTCTTATGTTTTCGCTTAAAGGTTTAATTTTTGACTCCAAATCTTTAAGGCTGGAGCTTCCTCTTGTTATAGTTTCACCGATAGCTACCTGCTCTATCAGCTCAAATCATTAATAAAATCATACTTTGAAGAAGACAAAGATCGCTTCATTACTGTTGCTCTTCAAGTTGCAGCACATGAAGCTCGCCAAAGACACAGTTCACTTGCTCAAGAAATTAGAAGCATTGTTGATAAAGCAAAAAGTTCTAAAGTTAAAGTTATACCTTTTTCTCCTGACCTAAGTGGTTTAGTCTTATTATCAAATCCAAAGGCTAAATTATCGGAATTAGTTGTTTCAGAAGATTTAATAAATAAAATAGAGAGAATTTTAAAAGAGTATTTTCAAAGAAATAAACTTCTTAAACATGGACTAGAAAACAGAAGGAAAATTTTGCTTGTTGGCCCTCCCGGAACTGGTAAAACAATGACAGCTTCAGTAATAGCACAAGAACTAAATTTACCATTCTTCACAGTACAAATGGATAAATTAGACACTGTTAACAAAGATTGATTTTTAAAAAAGCGATGCCAATAAATGCCAGGAAATTGATATCAGATTTGTCGTATCTTACTGCAAGTCTTCTGTTTTCCTTAATTTTCCCAAATAAAAGTTCAATTTTGCCACGTTCTTTGTAGAGTTCTTTATCGTAGTAAATTTTAGTCTTTCTGTTGCTTCTCGCAGGAATTACTGGAATATTATTTTGTGAAGCAAGGTTATTGCGATGTGCATTGCTGTCATATCCTCTATCTTCTACAACAAAACAATCATAAACATTTTCAGTTAAATCTTGTGCTCTGGTTATATCGTGCTCATTTCCTCCACTTAAAAACCCTTCTATTATATGCCCTAAGAGGCTTATTGCAAGGTGAAATTTTGTTGTTATACCTGCCCTTGATTTTCCTTTTGTTTGCTGCCCCCTTTTAAACCACCTCCATGTCTGTGAACCTTGAATGAAGTGCTATCTGCCAGCACAACATTAATTTGGGCCAATTTTTGCGACTGAAGTTTAAATAAAATTTTCCAACATAATCCTTTTTCTGACCATCTGGAAAAACGTGTATAAATACTATGCCAGTTTCCGTAAATTTCCGGTAAATCTCTCCAGGGAATTCCTGTTCTAAGGACGTATAACACTCCGCAAAACACATTGTAATGCGAAATAATAGGTGGACGTCCTTTCCAAATTTAACTTTCTTCAATGGCAGGCTTTATAACTGAATTAAAATCTTCTTGAGTTATTGGAAAAAGTCTTTCGTTTTGTTGCATAGTCAACCCCTATTTGCTTATAGGAGAATTTTATCATTTTTTTAAGTCTTTGTTAACAGTGCCTAATGAACGGACAGGTAACATTTAAAGAAATGGCTGAACAAGACCAACCCGAATTGGAGTTGGTTTAAATGGCTAAACAATTATTCATAAT
>JAKSCU010000287.1 GCA_022360435.1 Bacillota bacterium | reverse complement strand
GGCCTTTCTTCAACCTCAGACTTAAGCTTGGCCGCCAGACTCCAAACGTTTCGAGGAGTCGAATGCATTACAATAACCGGACCTCTTTCAGATAAACTTTTTGATGTAACGGCAGTCAATACCCCCTGATTACCTACCTTACTATATGTCCTTGCTCTTTTGGGGGCTTTGGACAAATCTAACTGCTCATCAATAGAGAGAGTATTTCTTGTGGTATGAACCGTTTCAAAACATAGATCATAATCATAGCTGTTACTTCTTATAAGCTGCCCCCTCTCCGCAGTTACAATCCCTATAGCTCTATCATTCGGTTGCCAATCTAATGCCAAACTAACATCTTCTGAATTCGTTCCCCCTAACCAACGCGCAACATCTCTTGCATTTTCTATAAATGGAGTTAATAACAGAAACTGTGCCCTTTGGCATTCCTTGTTAATTGTCGCAAGAAGAAGCTCAAGCTTAAGACCTCTACTGGCACCTTGGATGTTATGCGCCTCATCAACAACGACTAGTGTCAAGGGCCTATCAATTTTTTCTTCCCATCCTTGCCTTAACATCAAATCAAGTTTCTCTGGTGTCGTAACTAGCACCCTAAATTGGCTATCTGAGTCTTGCTCAGTAAGTAAAGACTCCTCAATACCATCGACCTCTAAGGCCGGGCTTACATTCTCTACTACTATATTTAAAGAACTAAAATCTTTACGGAGTTTTCGGGCAACTTGGTTTACTAATGTCCGAGTTGGAGCTAAATAAACAACCCAACCTTTTTCATGATCAAATTGATTTAGAGCTTGAAGAATACGAAACTGGGCTATTAATGTTTTTCCACTAGACGTTGGCAAACTAACGACAACGGCTCGTCGACTGGATCCCAGTAGACCTTTTTCTGCTAGCGTTCTTCTTTGCGGCGGCAAAACATCAAATATTGCTTTATCTCCTCTTCCTCGATCAACAAGAGATTGAACAAACTGCGTAACACGAGAGTTAACGGCTCTTGTAACGGTCCAAATAGAATTCTCTACCATCTGCAATGAGCATGCTGAAAGTAACTTAGCTAACGG
>JAKSCU010000158.1 GCA_022360435.1 Bacillota bacterium | reverse complement strand
GGCGAGGCGTGCGGCGAGTGTCCGGGTCGGTGAGCCGCTGATCACGCCGGTAACACGCGAAGTCCCGAATTCGGGTTCGACATCCAGTGTCAGCGAACCCTCTGTAGGACCGCCCAACAGTGGTGAAGCACTCTCAACTTTGATCGCACCGGCGATCGTGTTCTTGCCGAACAGCAGGCTCTGCGGACCGCGCAGCACTTCCACCCGGTCGAGATCGACCAGCGACTGGGTAAACTGCCGGCTGCGGGCCTGGTAGATGCCATCGAGGTACATGCCGGCGGATTGTTCGAAGCCCCGGTTGAGGCCGGAACCAATGCCGCGAATGTAGATGGAGCTGGTTTGCACCCCCCTGCCGAGTTGCAAGCCCGGAACGGTGGCACTGATTTGCTCGAGGTTGGTAATACCGACCTCCTCCATCCTCTGACCGGCAACCACGGAAACGGCAACGGGAGCACTCTGCAGGGTCTCAGCTTTTTTGCGGGCGGTCACTACCACCTCTTCCAGCAGCGGCTGCGCGGTCGCGAATACCGACGGAATAGCCAGTAAAGGCGCGAGGTAAGGTGCGAAATAAGGCACGAAGTAAGGCGCAATCGGACGTAAATGTCGCTTCATTATTGTTCTCCGGTGAGTTGGAAAATTAACTTTATTATTGCAACACAGGGTTCACCCCGCCTGCGATTGGACAGAGGTTAACGCATTCACTGTGCCGAAGGCTCACCATGAAATTCGAATAAATATACAGATCGTACAGGCGCGACCCGCTACGCGGGCCCGTGTATGACCGTGCCCGCGTAGCCGGGTGCATGGCAGCGGCGCGATATCCGGCGCCAACGTCGCGGATTGCCGCGACTTTTGAACGATGTGTCAATTTATCAGTATGCGTGACTATCGGCCACCCTCGAGGGACTGCGTAGAATGCCAGAGCAAGGGTCACGCCTTCGGTGTGGCGCAACAGCTAAGCCGAACGGGAATAACAACTATGACGGGTAAGCTTACCGATATCATTGCATCG
>JAKSCU010000403.1 GCA_022360435.1 Bacillota bacterium | reverse complement strand
TATTCATTTTTATGAAATAGATATGGAGCAGTAGCAATTGGTACGAAATGATCGGGTGCTCCCAGTACCTTAAATTTAGTAGAAATGCCTGCCTCTGCTATCACCTTACCTACGTAGTACCCAAGTCCACCGATAATGTTATGGTCTTCTACCGTAACCGCACATCGGGTTAAAGCCAAAACTTCTGTTATTCCGTCTACATCTAAGGGTTTAAGCGTGTGAACATCCACAACTGTCGCGTTTATGCCCTGCTTACTTAAAATTTTAGCAGCTTCCAGCACGCGATTCAACACAAATCCCGAAGAAAACAACGCAACATCGGTTCCAAACTTCTCAGCAATCCTAATTTCCCCCAACTCGAATGGCTCGTTTTCTCCATAAATCTGATATTCTTTGCCGCTTCCAAGCCTTAAATAACATGGACCGTCCTGTTTCGCAATCGCAAGCGCAGCTTCATACGCCTGGTTCGCATCTGCCGGAGTGGTTATGGTAATCCCCGGAATCGATCTTAAAATGCCGATATCTTCAATAAATTGATGCGTAACCCCCTCCCTGTTTCCGCCAAACATGCCACCGTTTAACCCAACCAGTTTTACACTCAATCCGGGGTATGCAATAAATGTTCTCACCTGCTCGCATGCTCTCATGGTCAAAAATCCAGCATAGGTCAACGTATATGGCACCAAAGAGTGACTGGCCAATCCTGCAGAAACGCCCAATGCATTCTGTTCTGCTATACCGACATCAAAAACTTTTTCAGGAAATGCCTCTTGATATTTTGCCGCTCGACCTGCGAGCAATGTATCCGCTAATACCAATACATATTTGTCATCACGCTCTGATAATGCGATCATCGCCTTTACAAATGCATCTCTTGTACTTGCATATGGTCTATTCATGGGTCGTTCCTCCCAGCAGTTGATTCGCAATATCCATCTGCTCCTGCGTCGGCACCCGTTTATGCCACGAATTATCGTTTTCCATATAATAAATGCCTTTACCTTTTATTGTTCTGCACAGTATGATACTTGGCCGGTCATTTACCAGCTTTGCATGTGCGATGGCTTCTTTTATCGCGACCATATCGTGGCCGGAAATTTCCTGCGTATGCCAGCCGAATGATTGCCACTTTGGCAGCAACGGATATAGTGTGCTGATTTCCTCAACCGTGCCGCCGCTTTGAAAGTGGTTGCAGTCCGCAAAAACAATCAAGTTACCTACCTCAAAGTTAGAGGCGGCCATCGCTGATTCCCAAATGATTCCCTCCTGTTGTTCACCGTCACCGATAATAACATAAGTATAATTATTTATGCCTTTATATCTGCTTGCCAACGACATCCCCAGACCGATCGAAACCCCATTTCCTAAAGACCCGGTTGTCATATCAATGCCCGGTGTTTTATTCATATCCGGGTGCCCTTGCAAAATACCATCCAGTTTTCTCAATTTGCCAAGCTCACTATAATCAAAATATTCCAGCTCTGCTAATGCCGCATAAAGGATTGGGCAAGCATGTCCCTTTGATAAAATCAATCGGTCCCGCTCCGGCCAATCGGGGTTTTTGGGGTCGATATTCATTTCACCAAAGTATAAAACAGTTAATATATCCGCAATGGACATTGCAGGCCCAGGATGTCCATCTTTCGCCTGATAGACTGATTTAACAGCATATAGCCTTAATTTATCTGCAATCTTCTTTAAGTCGTTGTATTCCATATTTCCCCCAGATTCATTACTGCTGCTTATTTTTATATTCTGCTGTTTACATGATGATGTTTAAAAAACTTTTCGCATTACCCTTTGTGGGCTGCAATATTATAATGATGTTATTTCT
>JAKSCU010000366.1 GCA_022360435.1 Bacillota bacterium | reverse complement strand
GGTGACCAAGACCTACCTGGTTAAGAACGCCGCTAAATGGGTCGGCCGGTATGTGCGGATCGGGCTGTATGATCCAAAAGGCACCAAGCGGGTGAATTACCTGGTGGAGATCAATTAGTGGACATCATAGGTGTGACAACCGATTTGCGATCGATGGCGGGACAATACGCGTGCGGCGACCCGGTCAATTCTTCCTTGTTGATGCCCAATCCGCTGGTGGCGTTGCCCTGGGGGTCAATATCCACCAGTAAAATCCTGCGGCCCAGCATCGCCAACCAGGCCGAAAGGTTTATTGCCGTGGTGGTTTTTCCCACACCCCCCTTTTGGTTGGCAACAGCCATTACCTTACCCACTCTATGCACCCCTCGCCCTCGGTTACCCATTTTATAAGAATATTCAACATTTGGCATTAATCCTCCTGCAATGGTTCTGCGGAAAGGTACCAGGTTGCTTTAAATATTGATGCGCATATGAAAGGCGCCCCCCTTTCTGCAGATAAAACAAACCTCCTGCCAATATTTTTCAATATACTATAATTGGTTAGTTTTTGACACGATTATGCTGCCCCTCTTAAGTAGTAGGTTTTTATTATTTAACCTGTCTACCTTAGGGGGAGCATATCAGTTTTTCCCTCTGCGTGCGCTTTTTGATACTCTTATCCTTGAATTCGGCCATTAATATGGCCGGAATTATACTTTCCCAAGAGTATAAAAAGCCCCTTTAAAGGGGCCTTTTGCGCGGTATGCCCGGCCTTCTGGGATATTTTTCCGGGGTTGGCGCCACTTTTTCAATCACGATTACTGCTCTTTTATCGCCGCTTATCGGTAAGACCAGTTCCCTTACTCCACCCACAAGGCCCCCCAATATTTTTAAGGCGTTTTCAGCCGCCGCCAACTCCTCGTAAGCTCCCGGCCCTTTGGATATTACCGCTTTGCCGCCCATCCTTACCAGGGGTAGGGTCAACTCCAGCAAAACCTTCATTTCCGCCACCGCCCGGCTCACGGCCATATCGTAGTATTCCCTGTATTTGACGGCGTGGTCTTCAGCCCGGGCTTGCAACGCCCGGGCTTGTTTTAGTTTCAGTTTTTTTATGACCATCTCTATAAAGGCTGTTTTTTTTCCCACCGCATCCAACAGAGTCATATCCAGGTCAGTCCGGCATATTTTTAACGGCAGTCCCGGAAATCCGGCGCCGCTGCCCACGTCCAGCACTTTGGGGTTTTTCAAATGAGCCAAGTCCGGCAACAGTAAAAAGGAATCCAAAAAGTGTTTTTCGGCGGCCTCAACCGGCCCGGTGACGGAAGTAAGGTTGAATTTGCGGTTTTCTTCAACCAGTAAATTGTAGTGGGTATCGCAAAGATGCAGGGCTTGAGGTTCAATTTCCAGCGGCGTTATGCCGGTGATTTTTTTTAAAGTCCGCAAAAATTGATTGTCCATCACTATACCTCGCCGGAGGATTTCCTTTTCTCCTGCTCCAGGTAAATCATCAATACCGAAATGTCCGCCGGATTAACCCCGGAAATACGGGTGGCCTGCCCTATGGACAGCGGCTTTATTTGGTTCAGCTTTTGCGCCGCCTCCGCCGCCAGCCCCCGCACTTGGGCATAATCAATACTTACCGGTAATTTCATGCCTTCCATCTTTTCAAATTTTTTAATTTGAGCGTTTTGTTTTTTTATATAACCTTCATACTTAATCTCGATTTCCACTTCCTCCGCCACCTCATTATCCAATGTGGGGTGTTCCAGCGGTAATTCCAGCAAATCCCGATATTCTATTTCCGGTCTTTTCAAGAGTGTTGCCAGCGTAACCTTTTCTTTAACCGCTGTTGAATTTTTCCGGGCCAGCATTTTTTCCAAATCGGCATTTATGGCCACGGCTGTCCTGGCCAATCTTTCCCTTTCCTCCAAAACAGTCCTCTTTTTGTCCATAAATCGCCGATATCGCTCGGTTGTCACCAGCCCCAACCGGTATCCCTTCTCGGTTAACCGCATATCGGCGTTGTCTTGCCTCAGCGTAAGCCTGTATTCCGCCCGGGATGTAAGTAAACGGTACGGCTCCGACACACCCTTGGTAACCAGGTCATCAATTAAAACCCCTATATATCCCTCGGACCGGGTAATAATAAAAGGCTCCTGTTGCTGTAAATAGCGTACGGCGTTAATCCCGGCGATGATCCCCTGGGCCGCCGCCTCTTCATACCCAGAAGTACCGTTTATCTGCCCGGCGGCAAAGAGGCCGGCGATTCCCTTGGTTTGCAAATCCGGGTTCAACTGGCTTGGCACAATATAATCATATTCTATGGCATAACCGGGACGGATTATTTCTACTTTTTCCAACCCCGGCAAAGTCCGGTACATCTTTAATTGCACATCTTCGGGCAGGCTGGTGGACATGCCCTGGACATACATTTCATTTGTTTTCTTTCCCTCGGGTTCAATAAACACCTGATGCGCCGGCTTGTCCGCAAACCTGACCACCTTGTCTTCGATAGACGGACAGTAGCGGGGACCGGTGCCTTCTATAAACCCGCTGTACAAGGGCGAACGATGCAGGTTTTCCCTGATCACGGCGTGGGTTTCGATATTTGAATAGGTAAGCCAACAGGGTATCTGTTCCCTTTCCGCCACGCCGGAGTCAAAAGAAAAGTTTAGCAACCTTTCATCTCCGGGTTGAATGATGGCTTTGCTAAAATCAATGCTACGCTTGTCCACACGGGCCGGAGTGCCGGTTTTAAACCGGCCCAGCTTAAATCCAAGGTCCCGCAGGCTTTGGGCCAGTTCAACCGACGGAAATTGTCCGCCCGGCCCGCCGGGATAAGCCAAATCACCGATTATTATGCGCCCCTGCAAAAATGTGCCGGTGGTTATAATAACCGCCCCGGCGGTAAACATGGCACCGGTTTGGCCGGCCACACCCTTGACCCGATCTCCCTCGACCAATATTTTTTCCACCATCACCTGTTTTAAATCCAGATTGGGTTGGTTTTCCAGCGTCCAGGCCATATTAATTTGGTACTGTTTCTTGTCCGCCTGAGCCCGCATCGCCTGTACAGCCGGACCCTTGGCGGTATTGAGCATGCGCATCTGGATGGCCGAAAGATCGGTGTTTACGGCAATTTCGCCGCCCAAAGCGTCAATCTCCCTGATTAACTGCGCCTTGGCCGGCCCACCCATGGCCGGGTTGCAGGGCATCATGGCTATATTGTCCATACTAATGGTAAGAACCAGCGTTTTCATGCCCATGCGCGCTGACGCAAGCCCGGCCTCACAACCGGCATGACCCGCCCCCACTACTATTACATCATATTTTCCGGCCAGGTATTCCAATTTGCCAGCCTCACTTTCCAATGCAAAAATCGGCGAATATTTTGTCCACAATATCCTCTGTTATTATACTGCCGTTTATTTCACCCATGGCTTCCCATGCTCCCCGCACATCAATGGCCACCAACTCGGGAGTTAAACCGCCTTGGATGGCGGCAATGGCTTCCGATAAATGCTCCCGGGCCTTAACCAACTGGTTTTTATGCCGGACATTGGTGACCATGACCCCTTCCCCGGTTATCACTCGGCCTCCGGTAACCAGTTCCACCACCGTGTTTTCCAATTCTCTGATACCTTGTTCTTGCAGGGCCGATATTTCAACCATCGGCCAGCCGGGCAACAGGTTCCTTGTTTTATCGCGGGTCGCCGTGTTCATGTGCGCATTGACGTCTATTTTATTTAATACCATTACACCCCGTTTATTCCCGACCAAGCTTAGGATTTCCTCGTCTTCCCGGTCAATCCCCCCGGCCGCGTCCAGCACCACCAACACCAAGTCGGCCATTTCAATAGTCGCCCGGGTTCTTTCCACGCCGATTTTTTCCACCGCGTCTTTGGTTTCCCTTATGCCGGCGGTATCCATAAGCACCACCGGCACACCGCCCAAGTTGAGCACCTCTTCGATAATGTCGCGGGTGGTTCCCGGCACGTCGGTGACAATGGCTCTTTTTTCCCGCAACAACACATTTAGCAAGGATGACTTACCCACGTTGGGCTTGCCAACAATAACAGTTCTTATGCCTTCCCGATAAATTTTGCCGGCTTCCGCGCCGGCCAGTAAATTTTCAATCTCCCGCAACAATTTTTCCAACCTATCGCTTATTTTTTTATCGCTGTATTCTTCCACTTCGTCTTCGGGAAAATCAATGGCCGCTTCCACCAGGGCCACTATATTCAACAGTTCGGCCTGCACTTGTTCTAATTTTAACGACAACGCGCCCGAAAGCTGGTTTACCGCCAATTGCAGCGCATCATCGGTGGTAGCCCTGATAATGTCTATTATGGCCTCGGCCCGGGCCAAGTCCAGGCGTCCGTTTAAAAAGGCCCGTTTAGTGAATTCACCGGGTTCGGCCAGTCTGGCCCCTCCCTGTAACACTTTCTCCAGCACTTTGCGCAATGGCGCCGGTCCGCCGTGACAGTTTATCTCCACCACATCTTCCCTGGTGTAGGAATAGGGCGCCGGCATAACACCCAGCAACACTTCATCTATAATTTTTTGTGTTCCGGGCTCAACCACTTGGCCGTAAACCAGTTTGAACTTTTTTTCCCGCCAATTGCTTTGCACGGCGGGTTTAAAAATTTTTTCCGTTATTTTAATGGCTTCAGGCCCGCTGATCCTGATTATGCCTATGCCTCCACCGCCAATGGGCGTGGATATGGCGGCAATGGTATCTTCCAGCACGTCACAACCTCCGGTTTCAAAAAACCCAGCTCCGGTAAAATCCGTGCTGGGTTTTTATTTATACCACTTCTTTATTGTTTATTATCATATTGTTTTTTTAAACAAAATACTTAGCCGCCCCTTTTAGGCGATATAATTATCTTGCGGTACGGTTCTTCCCCCTCGCTGAAAGTGTAAATATCCTTCCTTTCTTGGAGGGCGGTATGGATAATTCTTCTTTCCATAGAATTCATTGGCTCCAAAACAACATTTCTGCCCCTTTGCCTGGCCTTGTCCGCCAGCTTGAAGGCCAGTTTTTTTAATGTATCTTCCCGCCGCCTGCGATATCCTTCTATGTCAATTATAATTTTTTTTCTATTTTCGCTATTTTTGTTGGCGGATAAATTTACCAAATATTGAAGGGCGTCGAGGGTTTCTCCCCTCCGGCCAATCAATATGCCCAGTTCGGGGCCGTTAATGTTAATCACTACTTTATCATTTTTCTCGACTATTTCCAAATCGACATCCAGTTTCATTACGTTTACTATATTTGCCAACAATTCCTTTGCCCGCCCGGTGGGTGTAATTATGGGTTTTACTTGCACCCGAGCCGGTTTTCCTCCCAAGAGACCAAACAACCCCTTGGTCGGCTCTTCAAGTATTTTAATTTCGACGTTGTCCCGGTTAAGCCGTAGTTCCTCCAAAGCGGCGGCAATGGCGTCTTCTACTGTCTTGCCGGTATACTCGATAATATTTTGCTCATTGTTCACTTTGAAGGAGCACCCTCCTTTAACTGTCCCAGTTGCTTGTTTACAAGGTATTGCTGCGCATAACCAAGGACGTTGAAAGTGGTCCAATATAAAGCCAACCCGGCAGGCACAGTGGTACAAATCCAACCGATAAACACCGGCATCAAGTACAGCAACATCCGTTGGGTTTGATCGGTGCTGGATGTGGTTAACCTGGTTTGCAGAAAAGTGGTTCTCCCGGCCAAAAGCGGCAAAAGCAAGTTTTCCGGGCTTGTTATGGACAAGGGATAAACTTTACTCAAATCGGCAACCCAAAGGAAGCTTGCATGGGCTTGATTAAGGAATTCAAAGTCAAACAGGGCCTTGTACAAGGCAATAAGTATAGGCATTTGCACCAAAATAGGCAAGCACCCGGCCATGGGGTTGACATTGTTTTCCTTATAGACTTCCATAATCTTTTGCTGCATTTTCTGCGGGTCTTTGTTTTTAAACTTCTCCTGTATTTCCTTGACCTTGGGCTGAATTTCCGTCATTCGCTTCATGGATACCATCTGTTTTTGAGTCAATGGATATAAGACTATTTTAATCAGCAATGTCAGTAATACAATGGCCAAACCATAATTCGGAAAACCTATTACTGCCGTAGCATGATAAAGCCAGTTAATCAAGGCGGCCATTCCACCAACCATGCTGTTCCATATCTCACCCAAACTATCGCCTCCCTGCTTGCCTGTGAAAAATGTCCATTCCCGGCCCATTTTTTAAGATGCATAATTTTTTAGGTGGTGTCGCTGTCATTTAACCGGATCATATCCTCCCGGGTGAAATGGATGACATTTCAAGATGCGCACAATTGCTTTGACGGAACCCTTACAGACGCCATACTTGTTTAATGCCTGCAGCGTGTAATCGGAACAAGTCGGGTAAAATCTACAAGTAGGCCCTTTTATCGGGGATAAAAAAAACTGGTAAAACCTGATTAAAGCCATAAGGACGGTTTTCATCAGTTAATTTTCCTTGACATTTTCTTATTTATTCTGTACGCCAGATTTTCCATGCCGTCTGCCAGCTTTTCAAAAGTCAATTTTTCTATCCCTTTGCGGGCAATAAATATATAATCATACCCATCATTAAACCATCTGTCGTTCTGCCTGCATATTTCCTTGAAGCGCCTTTTTATTTTATTCCGCTTGTGCGCCTTACCAATCTTCTTACCGACGGAAAAACCAAATCTCCGGTGAGACTGATTGTTTTGAGCACAAAAAATAACCATATATAGATTGGCCGTCGATAAAGCCCGCCTATATATTTTTTTATACTCTTGATTCTTTTTGACTAACAACTTTTTTTTCATGTCACTCAGGCGCCGCCAAGCCCACCCCATAATTGAATATCAAATTAACATAAGGCCACTCCATATCAAGCGGCCTTAGGCACTCAGTCTCTTTCTCCCCTTTAACCTTCTATTTTTAATTATATTGCGTCCCGCTTTGGTAGACATTCTTTTAAGAAAACCATGTATCTTTTTTCTTTTCCTCTTTTTCGGTTGGTAAGTTCTCTTCACTCCAGCACCCCCTGACTGCTGCCATATTTACCTGGAAAATCCTAGACGTACGTGTTCATTATATAGTATGCATTTAATAAGAGTCAAGTATAAAAACTGATTTACCTTTAACGGTTTGTATATTGAATATAACAGTAAATTTTGGTATCATTTAGCTTAGCACCTCTCCGCTTCTTTTATTCACAGCCTGTGTATAAATCTGTGCGTAAATAATTATTACATTTAATT
>JAKSCU010000276.1 GCA_022360435.1 Bacillota bacterium | reverse complement strand
TACACCAACTTCCCCACGATGATATGAATCAACTACACCTGCCTCAGCGCTCCAATAATTCACACCACCACCCAGTAGACCACAACTTAAGATAATAATTAGTAAAGTGTAAAAGTGGTTAATATTTTCCATAATATGCTTACCTCACGGGTCAGCTACTGTTTTAGCGATCAGCTGCACTTAATTATTATGTGTGGTTGCCAAGCAGTATTGAACAAATTCTCTACCAAAGCCCGAAGTAAGCGCCCGGCACCAAAAGGGCAAAGCTGATCGATTTATTATGGATATTCTCTGTGCCAATCACTCACTTACCATGGTTAATAGCTTTAAGCCTAAACGGGTTGCCGCCCCTGAAACAACGCGATCTTGCAGCATATTTGCCCGAACAGAAGAAGTATGGTTTGTAACTACATTGCGAGCAGATACAGTCAAAAATATGTTTTGCCAATACTCCGCATCACCACGATCGAAAACTATCGATAGCTCACGACCTTGAGCTAGATTATTTGGTGGAGCGTTAGTGGGCACATTAGATATTTTACTCGAATAAAGCTCTGGGTTAGCGTAGAAATGAAGCACCTTAATATGAGAGGGTGTAAACTCATTTAGAATATTAAGGAGAACATACAGTTCATCTTCGTCAATATCAGAGTTTCTCGCCACATTGATAATAAAATTCTTGAGGTAAGTTAGCTTATCATTCTGACTTGTAATTGCCGCTACTTGTATGGAACGGAGAGCTAAAGCTGAAAACTCCTGTTTGGTTACCAATTGATTGATATCAATTTCACCGTTGCCTGTCAGTTCTGAAAGCCGTTCCTCAACACTGGCGATCCATGATTCCATGCGCTTTTGTACTGGAGGAGAGACTACTGAGTGCAATATTGCTTGGCCGGTAGGAATCAAACTAATGATAGCCTCGACTAAACGATAGACCTTATCTTCCTCAGGCTCCAAAGCCGGGTAGACATCGACGTCCTTACTCATTTCTCGATCCCATTTATACTTATAACAGTACATTCTGCAGGACCCCATTAAAACATCAAGTATCCACAGAGCTAATTTTCAATCAACGTATAGCATATTTACTTTAGGCACTCTTAAAGGCCT
>JAKSCU010000264.1 GCA_022360435.1 Bacillota bacterium | reverse complement strand
CAGCTAACCATCAAGGCGCCCAATGCGAAACTGCCGCAGGTCAATGCCGACAGCCCGCTCGAGGACCGCATTAACTATATACTGTACAACGAAGTCAACCCGTCACTGGCAGCCCACGGCGGCGAAGTTTCACTGGTAGAGGTGACGGCAGACAACATCGCCGTGCTGCAGTTCGGCGGCGGTTGCCAGGGTTGCGGTATGGTGGAGGCAACGTTGAAAGACGGCGTTGAAAAAAGCCTGATGGAACAGGTGCCGGAACTGACCGCCGTGCGCGATATGACTGACCACACCGACCGCAGCAACGCCTATTTCAAGTGATTGCCGGCGACACAATTTTGCAGCTGAACGCACATTGTGGAGCCACGTTTTTGCCGGTGTGGCGGCCGAGCCGCAAAACTGTGAGCTAAATCACTGATTTTGAAGCATTTCAGCGCGGCAAAAAAAACGACAAAGTGATTGACGAGTTGAATATAGGAGTTACAATCTATTTCAGCTTGAAAATACGGCTTGTTTTTATGTTCAACCATTACGATGCTTTCACTGCAGTACTTCGTCCTGTTCTTCATAATCAACCCCACTATTTCCCGGCTGACTTGCCTCGTATGCCCGCGCATAAGGTCATAAGGTGGCGTAATGTTAATAAGTGTATAGGATTGAAAAATGTCTAATCAAACTACTGGCACCGTCAAGTGGTTCAATGAAAGCAAAGGCTTTGGATTTATCGAACAGGAGTCCGGTCCGGATGTATTCGTGCATTTCAGCGCTATCAATGCTCCTGGTTTCAAAACCTTGGCAGAAGGCCAGAAAGTAGAATTTACGGTCACACAGGGCCAGAAGGGTCCGCAGGCTGAGAACGTAGTTCCGCTGTAACTGTAATAGTTCTGTTATACGTAGTAGTGTTTTTTGGAGTGGGAATAGGTCTGTTTACTGTTCCCTAACGGATCGAAGCGATTTGATCCGCGCTGTGTTAGAGAGGCTCTCGCTGATATGGCAGGGGCAAAGAACCGCGCATGCGCGGTTTTTTTGTGCCCGGTGTTTTATATTTCCAGTGGTT